>CAUJKI010000259.1 GCA_963205015.1 Pseudomonadota bacterium | reverse complement strand
GTGAGCGAACTGCATCGTGTAGGACGCGCGTCCCTGGCTCATCGAGCGCAGCTGGCTCACGTAACCGAACATGTTCGCCAGCGGCACGTTTGCCCGAACGACGGTCGCGTTGCCGCGCATCTCCTGGTTACGGATCTGGCCACGCCGGCTGTTGATGTCGCCAATGACACCGCCGACGAAGTCGCCGGGCGTCACCACCTCGACATCCATGATCGGCTCCAGGAGCTTGATGCCCGCCTTCTGACACCCCTCGCGCATCGCCTGACGCGATGCGATCTCGAACGCGATCGCGGAGCTGTCCACCTCGTGGAAGCCACCGTCGAACAGCGTCACCTTGGTGTCGACGAGCGGGAAGCCGATGAGCACGCCGCTCGCCCACACGCTCTCGACGCCCTTCTCGACGCCCGGGATGTACTCCTTCGGCACGGCGCCGCCGACGATCTCCGAGGCGAACTCGTTGCCGGAACCGGGCTCCTGCGGCTCGAGACGCAGCTTGACACGGGCGAACTGACCCGAACCGCCGGACTGCTTCTTGTGCGTGTAGTCGATCTCGGTCGCACGTGCGAGCGTCTCGCGGTAGGCAACCTGCGGGGCGCCGGTCGCGACTTCGACGCTGTGCGTACGCCGCAGGATGTCGACCTTGATCTCGAGATGCAGCTCGCCCATGCCCTTGATGATGATCTCGCCGCTCTCGGGGTCGGTGTTGACCCGGAAGGAGGGATCCTCGGTCGCCATCTTGGCAAGCGCGACGCCCATCTTCTCCTGGTCAGCCTTCGATTTCGGCTCGACCTTCATCTCGATGACGGGCTCGGGGAACTCCATCTTCTCGAGAATGACGCGGTTGTTCGGATCCGAAAGCGTCTCGCCCGTGCGGGTGTCCTTGAGGCCGAGCAGTGCGACGATGTCGCCGGCGTAGGCCTCCTTGATCTCCTCGCGGTTGTTGGCGTGCATGAGCAGAATGCGGCCAACGCGCTCGCGCCGGTCGCGCGACGTGTTGATCACATTCATGCCGCTCTCGAGCTTGCCCGAGTAGATGCGCGCGAACGTCAGGACGCCGTACGGGTCGTCCATGATCTTGAACGCGAGCAGAGACAGCGGCTCGCTGTCGAGCGGCTTGCGCTCGGTCATCTCACCGGACTTGACGTCCGTGCACGGCATTGCGCCGCGATCGACAGGCGACGGCAGGAAGTCCACGACCGCGTCGAGCAGCGTCTGGACGCCCTTGTTCTTGAAGGCCGAGCCGCACATCATCGGATAGAAGGCGCGCGTGATCGTGGCCTTGCGAATGCACTTCTTCAGCGTGGCGATGTCGGGCTCTTTGCCGTCGAAATAGGCGGCGAGCGCGTCGTCATCCATCTCGACCGCGGCCTCGATCATGGCGGCGCGGAATTCGTTGGCCTTGTCGACCAGATCGGCTGGAATCTCTTCCTCGGTGAACTTGGCGCCCTTGTCGTCACCCTGCCAGATGATTGCCTTCATCCGGAGAAGATCGACAACGCCCTTGAAATTGCTCTCGGCACCAATCGGAATCTGCAGCGGGACGGCGCGCGCACCCAACTTCTCGCCGATGTCTTCGAGGCACATGTAGAAGTCGGCGCCGGTCTTATCCATCTTGTTGGCGAAGATGATGCGCGGCACGCCATACTTGTCGCCCTGGCGCCAGACCGTCTCGGTCTGCGGCTCCACGCCCTGGTTGCCGTCAAGCACGCACACCGCGCCGTCGAGCACGCGCAGCGAACGCTCGACCTCGATGGTGAAGTCGACGTGGCCTGGGGTGTCGATGATGTTCAGCCGCTTGCCGTTCCAGAACGTGGTCGTGGCCGCGGACTGGATGGTGATGCCCTTCTCCTGCTCCTGGACCATGAAATCCATGGTCGCGGCGCCGTCGTGGACTTCACCGATCTTGTGGCTCTTGCCGGTATAGAAGAGGATCCGCTCGGTCGTCGTCGTCTTGCCGGCGTCGATGTGCGCCATGATGCCGAAGTTGCGGTAGTCCTCGATCGCGTATTCGCGGGCCATATTCGTTGCCTCGTCGTCCGGTTACCAGCGGTAGTGCGAGAAGGCGCGATTGGCTTCCGCCATCTTGTGCGTGTCTTCGCGCTTCTTCACCGCCGTGCCGCGGTTGTTGGCGGCGTCCAAAAGCTCGGCCGACAACCGCTCTTCCATCGTATTCTCATTACGCGCGCGCGCCGCCGAGATCAGCCAGCGGATCGCGAGCGCCTGACGCCGCTCGGTGCGAACCTCGACCGGCACCTGGTACGTTGCACCGCCGACGCGACGCGAACGGACCTCGACCGACGGCATTACGTTCTCGAGCGCCTGGTGGAACATCGGCAACGCATCCGCCTTGGCGCGCTGCTGCATGCGATCCAGCGCACCGTACACGATGCGCTCCGCCGTCGACTTCTTGCCCTCCACCATGATGGAGTTCATGAACTTCGACACGACCAGATCCCCGAACTTCGGGTCCGGGTTGATTTCCCGCTTCTCGGCACGATGGCGACGCGACATGCGCTCGTTCCTTCTCGTCTCTTGTGCCGCCCGCTCGGGGCTCTTTCTCAAATGCGAGAGCGCCGCTCCGAACAGGGGCGGCGCCCGATGCTAACTGTTCTCTTACTTCGGCCGCTTGGCACCGTACTTCGAACGGCGCTGTTTGCGGTTGGCCACACCCTGCGTGTCGAGCACGCCGCGGATGATGTGGTAGCGCACGCCCGGAAGGTCCTTCACGCGGCCGCCACGGATCATCACCACCGAGTGCTCCTGGAGGTTATGACCCTCGCCAGGAATGTAGCCGATGACCTCGAAGCCGTTGGTGAGACGGATCTTCGCGACCTTGCGCAGCGCCGAGTTCGGCTTCTTCGGCGTTGTCGTATAGACGCGCGTGCAGACGCCGCGCTTCTGCGGGCAGGCCTCCATGGCCGGGACCTTGTTACGCTCCCGGGGCTTCACCCGCGGCTTGCGGATCAGCTGCTGTATCGTCGGCATCGCGCCTCGTCCGTCCGTCGAGCACCCACCCCACACGGGGCCGGATGCGCCAAACCTGACGAGCCGAGTTGCCCTTTTCTTTGGGGCACCCAGCTCGCAACACCAGAGGATCGAACGTTCCGCCCGAGCGGCGCGCCGATCTTGGTCCGAAATTGTCCTCTGCTTGAGAACGATAGTGTTTAGGGGCGACTAGCAATGAGCCAGAAGCTTTTCCGCGGGCAGCTCATGATCGCCGAAGTCGGCTTCTGTGCCCGCAAAGCTCCGCTCGATAGCGCCCTACGACCTACCGTGAGAGTGGGCGCAAAATATACACCTCGAATTATAAGGTCAACACCCTTGGGCAACGATTTTGTCGCGGCCCTCCGAAGTTGCAGAAAGCCGCATGTTTTGGGCACTTCTATGTGCTCAGGGCAAGCCGATGCGGCCCCAACCGGGCAGCTTGAGGGCCGGACGACGCACGTCGATGCCGGCCACGGCCCCCATGAACAGGAACTCGATGCCCTCGACCCAGCCGACACTGAGGCCGATGAGACCCCTCGCCAGAAACTGGACGCCGGTGCGGCTCGGCGTGAGGCCGAGATAGACAGGCGCTTCGGTGAAATCCTTGCCGATTGCCGTCGGGAGCAGGCCGGGGGCCAGCGCCGGCACCTCGCGGGCAAGGTAGCCGATGAACGTGTTGGAGTTCGGCCCCGGCCATGCCTTGTAGCTGCCGGCATTCGAGAAGGGGTAGGCAGCGACCGCCCGCTCGATCGCTCCTATGGCATCGGCGGCTGCCGGTCCCCTGAGCGACGCCACGACGGCGGGCGCGTTGCTGTACCAGTGGCTGTCCGGCGGAAGATGGTCGGTGCGGACGGGCCGGCCCCATCCGACCACGTCGTATCTCGTGTAGCGCGCGGCCCCGGCCGCCTTGGTCACCGCCCAGGTATGATGCGCGAAAATGCCTTTCCAGCCGCCCGTCCGCCCGGCCAGCAGATAGACCACTGCCTCCGGATCGGCCGCCGCCGGTTTCAGGATGCCGGTTGGCGCCCAGTTTGCGTTGCGCCAGTTCCAGGCCGTGTTGTGCCAGACCCACCATGCCGCGTGCGTCAGCAGGGGGATCAGAAACAGATAGAGCAGGACCTTGAGCATCCGTCTCCCCAACCGTCGGACCGAGCGCCCTTTTGATCGCTTGAGCGCTGCTGGAATGGTGTCAGACATGGGTACTCCGAAACGCACACAGCCGCCGGACCTCGGCAACGAGCCCCGGCCACCTACCCGTCGATCTCGGCCCGCGCGAAGCCGGCGGCCTGAGCCTCAGCCTCGCTGCAGAACCAGCGTTCGCCGCGTGCCGAGACGATCCGAAGCCTTATGTAGGTCGGCGACCACGGCAGGTGGTAGGTCTTGACCATATCGCCGCGCCGGCCTGCGACCTTGCCCTTGATCGGACAGCCCTGCGGCGCCTTGGCCCGGGCCTCGTTCCACAGCCGCTGGCGCCATTCGGCCGGGCGCTCAGGCGAGCCGGAGCCGCCCCAGAGCCCGAGCTTGGCCTGCTGCGCCTTGGACTGGGCACTGCGATAGCGGGCCATCATCCCACTTTCGGCGAGGACATGACCGCTCTCGACGAGCGCACCGGCAAGGTCGGTCGTGCCCGTCGTGCAGGTCGCGCGAATGGCGCCGCCGTCATCCTTCCCGACGGGCTCGCAACGCACCTGGCGGCCCGCGACGAGGCGCGTCAGTGCCGTGTGCGCCGCTTCTCCACAGCGCCAGCTCCTATTGTCGGATCGGGCGCAGGACTGGTCGCGCTCCGGCGCCTCGATACCATCGAGACGGATGGTCCGCTGGCCGACGCGTAGCGTGTCGCCGGCCACAGCGAAGGCGCGACCGACGATCGACGGCTCTGAGGCCTTGAACGGCACGAAGCTCGTTAGCGACATCGTCGGCAGGCTGAGGTCGGGGGTCGAGGGTCGCAGACTCGCGGGCCAAAGCCAGACGACGGCAAGCACCGCGGCGGCCATGGCGCCGCCGCCGGCAATCATATGCCCGATCCGAGGGGGTATGCGGTGGAAGGGCTCCGCCGCGTGCGCCAGGATCATGGCACCAGGACCGTAGCGCAGGCGTGGCGTCAATCCCGCGATCAGGCAGGCGGCGCCGATAGTCAGGATCAGCAGCGCCTCGGCATCGACGCTCCCGGTGATGAATGCGCGCGCGAGCCCTGCGATCAGAGCGACGGCGCCGGCCAGCATCAGCGGCCCCGAAACCCCAGGGCGACCGAGAAAATCGAGGAGGGGGCGGCTCGCGACCGCGAGGCCCCCGCCGGCGACGCGGCTCAATCCTGCGAGATTGGCACCCGTCCATGCCGCGCTGCCAAGGCCAGCACGACCGAGCCAGCGACCAGCGGCGCCGAGGCCTGCACCAGCGTGCACGCCGCCGACCCGGAGGCCTTGCACCGACGCCGATGAGGCACGCCCAATGCCACGTGCAGAAGCAGCCGAAGCCTGTCTGATGCCTTGCGCCGAGGCTGCAGACGCGCGTCGAATGCCTCGTCCGGAAGCCACGAGAAACCGCCGCGAGCCTTCCATCGAAGCCGCAAATCCGCGCTGGAGCCCCCGGCCCGAAGCCGCAAGCCCCTGCCGCAGACCGCGCTTGGACGCTGCCGAGGCGCGGCGCGCCCCGTCGCCAGCGGCCTCTACGCCCTTACGCCCGAGGCGCGCTGCACCTTCCGCCGCACGCACGGCGCCGTCCTGCGCCGAGCGCTTGATCTCCTCTGCCCGCTCGCGGCGGTGCTCGCGGCGGACCGCGATCGTCGTCTTGACGTACTTGTGCCACTCGAAGCCTTCGCTCTTGCGGCGCCAGGGCCAAGGTCTGGCCATGCGGGTGCCCCTCTAGTGTCCCGACTTCGGAGTCCGCTCCTTGATGCCCGTGCATCAAGCGAACTTCTCGCTCCGAATCTCGCTAACGGCCGGTGAGCCGGGTTACGCCCACGTGCTGCGGGATGCGGTATGCCACCGACGCGCGAATCGCATGTGCACTCTCGATGCGAGAGAAACATGGCCCGAGCGCGGCGCCAAGGCCGGGGGAAATTGTCCTGTTATCAATCTGTGCGCAGACTTGCGCCTCAGCGCGCTACGGCGGCCTCAAGCAGCGTCCGCAGACGCCCCGTAGGCGCAATCGACGTGCGGGCCGACATGTCGAAGAACACGTTCACGCACTCCGCCGTCGCAACGCATGTAACGCCGAGGAAGACGCCGTAGCCGGTCGTGATCGAGCGGTTACCCAGCTTCAGGAAACGCGAGCCGACCTCGACTGCGCCAGGGTAGAAGATCTCGCGGCGGAAATCGACCGCCGCCCGCGCCAGCACGAAGTCGATCGTCGCGTCGGTGCCGGCTTCCTGCATGAGCTTGTAGTAGAGGTCGCAGCGCCCCGCCTCGATGTAGGATACGATCGACACGTTGTTGACGTGGCCGAGCTTGTCAGTGTCGCAGAAGCGGACAGTCACCGGCGTGAAAAGCTCGAACGTCTCGCGCCGCGTCAGGTCCTTCGCTGTTCCGTGTTGCATGTCTCGCTGATCACCCTGCTTTTCTGATTTGGTGGCTCACGCACCGGTTGCTCGCACGCGGCCGATCCCCTCGATCTCGAAATCGAAAGTCTCGCCGGCCGCGATCGGCAGCGTCGGGATGAGGCTCCCGGTGATGACGACCTGGCCAGCGGCCAGCGGTAGCCCGCGTGATGCCGCGAGATTCGCGATCCAGGCGAGCGCACCCATGGGATCGTCGGTCTTGCCGCTGTGCTTGCCGGATCCCGTCGTCAGGTTGCCGGTGAGGCCGTTGAGCTCGAGGCCCGGCGACACCTTCGTCGGCGCCCCGAGCACGATGCCTGCATTCCATGCATTGTCGCTGATAAGCGTCGTGGCCTTCGAGGTCTTGTAGTCGGCGTTGCGATCCTCGATCAGCTCGAAGGCCGCCATGACCTCGGCGACCGCAGCCCGCACCTCCTCGCGCGTGTAGGGCGTGGCACGCGGCTCGAAGGTCTTTCCGATGCGCACGGCGAGCTCGCATTCCATGACCACGTGCATGTGATCGGCGAGTCTGATGGTGGCGGGCGAGGTGTGGATGCGCTTCGAATAGATCACGCCGCCGCAGGGATGATCGATGCCCATGAGCTGCTGCATGACCTTAGTGGTCGTGGCAATCTTGAGCCCGCCGGGCTCGCCGTAGAGCGGCGTCCACAGCGTGCGGAGAGCCTCCTGGGCGGCATAGGCCTCATCGATGGTCGTCGGCGCGATATCCTCGGGCAGGTTACGGAAGGGGGTGCGCGTGCGATGAGCCTCGGCGATATAGCGGGCGGCAACTGCGGGATCGAAGGGCATGATGGACCTCGCGAGGCTCGATTGAGGGGGTGCGAAACGGCGGCCACCCTAGCCTGCCGAGGCCCGTCGGCAAACCCGCTTTGCAGCCCTGGCC
>CAUJKI010000258.1 GCA_963205015.1 Pseudomonadota bacterium | reverse complement strand
GCCAGGTGGAGCTCGCCTCGGCGTGCGCGAGCGCGCTCACCGCGGACGAGCCGGTCGACTATCAGCAGCTCATTGCCGACCTCAGGTCGACGCTCCGCGATCAGCTTGGCCTCGACGCGATTCCCGACACGATCCCCATTCCGGCAGCCGGACCGGCCCCGGCGCGCGCGCTCGGCGAGCGCGGCGGCCGGGGAGAGCGTGGAGGCGGTGGCCGCGGGGGCGGTGGCGGTATGGGTGGCGGCGCCGACGTCGGCATCGGCGTCGGCCTTGGTGCCGGATCGACAGCGGCGGCGGGCTCGGCAGGCGGCGAGCCGCAATGACAGCAACGGTGCAGCTCAGCCGGACGGTTCTGCGGGTGCATCCGAGCTGAAACGAAAAATCGGACCATTCCAGCGTTCGCTCGTGCTCTCGATCATATCGATGGCACCGGAATGGATCTGCGGCAACGCCTGGCGCCAGAAGGCGAGCGCGGGCTGGTTCACCGATAGCACGGCGACTTCCCACTTCCCCGGCCGTGCGTCGATCACCTGTCGCGCGATCTCTGTGCCGATGCCGCGCCGGCGATATTTCCGGGCGACGAAAAACTCGGCAATCGCAAAGTCGACCGGCCGGCCTGAAGCCGACCAGTCGCCGACGAGCACGAAGCCAGCAAGACGACCATTGATGCGGACAAGCAGAGGCTCTCGGCCCGGCTCCACCCAGTAGAGGTCAAGGTGCGGATACACAAAGAGCCCGTCACCGGCCAATTCGCCGTACGGGCTCCCAAGTGGCGCAAACTCGGAGAAATCGTGCAGATAGAGTTGCATGAGCCGGGCAAGCGTCGGCGCCTCGTCCGCCTGCGCCCGGCCGATTTGCACGGCATCCATCACGCTAGGTCTTGACCTTGAAGAGCTCCTTCTGGTCGCTCTTCTTGACCTCGATGAGGTGCCAGGGAAGCCCCTGCTTGCCGATCTCGTCCATGAAGGGCTTCGAAGGAAGCTGCTCGACGTTGAACACGCCCTTCCCCCTCCAGTGACCCTGGAAAATCATCATCGCGCCGACGACGGGTGGCACGCCGGTCGTATACGACACCGCCTGCGCGCCCACTTCCTTGTATGACTTGGCGTGGTCGCACACGTTGTAGATCATCGCGCGCTTTTCCTTGCCGTTCTTCTTGCCGACGAAGATGCAGCCGATGGAGGTCTTGCCCGTGTAGTTCTCGCCCAGAGAAGAAGGTGGCGGCAGCAGCTCCTTCAGGAACTCCATTGGGATGACGGGATTGCCCTTGTACATGACAGGGTCGATGCGGGTCATGCCGACGTTCTGGAGCACTTCGAGGTGCTTGATGTAGTTCTCCGAGAACGTCATCCAGAAGCGGATCTGCTCCAGCCCTTTGATGTTCTTGACGAGGCTCTCCTCCTCCTCGTGATAGATGAGGTAGCTCTTGCGCGGGCCGACCTCCGGATAGTCGATCATGGCCGAGATCGAGAGCGGATCGATGTCGATCCACTTGCCCTTCTTCCAATACTTCCCACGCTGCGTGACCTCGCGCAGGTTGATCTCGGGATTGAAGTTCGTCGCGAACGCCTTGCCGTGGCTGCCGTCGTTGCAGTCGACGATGTCGATCTGGTTGATCTCGTCGAACAGGAACTCCTGCGCATAAGCGCAATAGATGTTCGACTGGCCCGGATCGAAGCCGCAGCCGAGCACGGCCATGATGCCGGCTTTCTTGTATTTGTCGTGGTAGGGCCACTGCCACTTGTAGGTGAACTTGGCTTCGTCGCGCGGCTCGTAGTTGGCCGTGTCCATGTAGTGCACGCCCGTCTCCAGGCACGCATCCATGATCGGCAGGTCCTGGTACGGCAGCGCCATGTTAATGACGAGGTCGGGCTTGAGCTTCTTGAGGAGCTTGACCGTCGCCTTGACATCATCGGCATCGACCTGATGGACCTCGATAGGCGTCTTGCAGCGCTTGGCGACGGCCTTGCAGCTCTCGATGCGGCGCGAGGCGAGGTGGATCGTCTTGAACACGTCGCGATTCATCGCGCACTTCTGCGCGACGACGGAGCCGGCAGCGCCGGCGCCAATGATCAGAACGGTATCCACGGGGCGTCTCCTCGAATGCTGGGGATGTCGCGCGAAGCCGGAAAGCCGAGGCTTCCGGCCTCTCTTCCCATGGGCGGCGTCGATATTGCAGTTGTCTGTCTAATTCAACTGCGTTCTAGGGCTTTTGGTTCTAACCGCGGCTGCCGAAGATCGCGCTGCCGACGCGTACGTAGGTCGCGCCGAGCTCGACCGCCGCCTCGAAGTCGCTGCTCATGCCCATGCTGAGCTCGGGAAGCCCATGCTCGCGCGCGAGCTTGGCGAGGAAGGCAAAGTGCACCGCCGGCTCCTCGTCCACGGGCGGAATGCACATCAGGCCCTCGATCTCCATTTTCAGCTCGTCCTGCACCAGGGTCAGGAAGGCCGGCAAGTCCGCCGGCAACACACCCGCCTTCTGCGGCTCCTCGCCCGTATTGACCTGCTCGAGCAGCCGGATGGTTTTTCCGCGAGCCGTCATCTCGGCTTTCAGAGCGTGCGCGAGCTTCGGCCGGTCGAGCGTGTGGAGGACATCGAAGAGCGCGACGGCATCCCGCACCTTGTTCGTCTGCAGGGGGCCGATGAGGTGCAGCTCCAGATCCGGATGGGCATTCCTAAGGGCCGGCCACTTGGCCTGCGCCTCCTGAACGCGGTTCTCGCCGAAGAGCCGCTGCCCCGCGGCGATCACGGGCTTGATGTCCGCCTCGCCGAAGGTCTTGGATACCACGACGAGTCGCACCGAGGCCGGATCGCGCCCAACCTCCCGCGCCGCCTTCTCGATCCGGCCGCGGACCGCCTCGAGCCGTGATTCTGCCGTCTCCGTCATCGTCTCCGCCTTGACCCGCCCCACCCTTTGGGCACATTACCCGCCGAGCTTATTCGCCCACAGTACGGCAAACACCACCCGAGGTCCTTCAATGGCCGCCGAACGCTATAACGCGCCCGAGCGCGAGCAGCACTGGCAATCTGTCTGGGAGTCGCGGAGCGCCTTCCGCACGACGACCGACCCAGCCAAGCCCAAGTGCTACGTGCTCGAGATGTTTCCGTACCCCTCGGGGCGCATCCACATGGGGCATGTGCGGAACTATACCATGGGCGATGTGCTCGCCCGCTACAAGCGCGCGCGCGGCTTCAACGTGCTCCATCCCATGGGCTGGGACGCCTTCGGCATGCCGGCCGAGAACGCGGCCATGGAGCGCCAGACGCATCCGGCCAAATGGACGTACGCGAACATCGACGCCATGAAGGCCCAGCTCAAGTCCATGGGCCTCGCCATCGATTGGTCCCGCGAGTTCGCGACCTGCAATCCGAGCTACTACCGCCACCAGCAGCGCCTCTTCCTCGATATGTACGGGAAAGGCCTCGCCTACCGGCGTTCGAGCAAGGTGAACTGGGATCCCGTGGACCAGACCGTGCTGGCCAACGAGCAGGTCATCGACGGCCGCGGCTGGCGCTCCGGCGCCCTCGTCGAGCAGCGCGAGCGCCTGCAGTGGGCCTTCAAGATCACCGAGTTCGCGGACGATCTCATCGAGGCGCTGAAGACGCTCGACAAGTGGCCCGAGAAGGTCCGGGTCATGCAGGAGAACTGGATCGGGCGCTCGGAGGGCCTGCTCGTGCGCTGGGCGCTCGACCCGGCCACGGCACCCAAGGGCGCGACCGAGCTCGAAGTCTTCACGACCCGCCCGGACACGCTCTTCGGCGCGTCCTTCCTGGCCATTGCACCCGACCATCCGCTGGCTCTTGCGGCGGCGGAGGCGAACCCGGCCGTTGCCGCTTTCAGCGAGGAATGTCGCCGCATGGGCACCTCGCTCGCTACCATCGAGAGCGCGGAAAAGAAGGGCATCGATACCGGCATCGTCGCCGCGCACCCGCTCGATCCGAGCTGGAAGCTCCCCGTCTACGTCGCGAACTTCATCCTCATGGACTACGGTACGGGCGCCATCTTCGGCTGTCCAGCACACGACCAGCGCGATATCGAGTTCGCGCGCGCGTATGGTCTCCCCGTCGTCCCCGTCGTCGCGCCGACCGACGGCAAGGTCCGCGCCCGCGTGATCGCCGAGATCGAGGCCGGCACGGCCTATCTCGATGACGGCGTGATGATCAATTCGCAGTTCCTCGATGGGCTCGATACCAAGTCAGCCTTCAACGCCATTGCCGACCGCCTCGAAAAGGCGGCGCTCGGCGGCAAGCCCGTCGCCAAGCGCAAGGTCAACTATCGCCTGCGCGACTGGGGCATCTCGCGCCAGCGCTACTGGGGCTGTCCGATCCCGATCATCCACTGCGGGACGTGCGGCGAGGTGCCCGTACCCCTCGACCAGCTCCCGGTAAAGCTCCCAGAGGATGCTTCGTTCTCCGAGCCCGGCAATCCGCTCGACCGCCATCCGACCTGGCGGCACGTCGATTGCCCGAAATGCGGGTCCAAGGCCGTGCGCGAGACGGACACCATGGACACGTTCGTCGACAGCTCCTGGTACTTCGTGCGCTTCACCGCGCCCGATGCCGAGACGCCCGTCGATCACGCCGCGGCCGACTACTGGCTGCCCGTCGACCAGTACATCGGCGGCATCGAGCACGCGATCCTGCACCTGCTCTATTCGCGCTTCTTCACGCGCGCCATGGGCGTAACCGGCAACCTCAATCCCAAGCTGAAGGAGCCTTTCGCGGCGCTCTTCACGCAGGGCATGGTTGTGCACGAGACATACAGGTCCGCCGAAGGCCAGTGGCTGCTGCCGACGGAAATCCGCCTCGAGGGTGAGGGCGACACGCGCCGCGCGACTGAGATCGCGACCGGCAAGCCGGCTGAGATCGGCTCCATCGAGAAGATGTCGAAGTCGAAGAAGAACCTCGTCGACCCTGACGACATCATCCAGCACTGGGGGGCTGACTGCGCGCGCTGGTTCATGCTCTCCGACAGCCCGCCCGAGCGCGACGTGATCTGGACGGAGGCCGGCGTCGCCGGCGCCGGCCGCTTCATCCAGCGCCTTTGGAGGCTCCTCGGCGAGATCGAGAGCAAGGCCGCCCAGAAGGGTGCGGCGCGACCGGCCGACTTCGGCCCGGCGGCGCTGGCGCTCCGGCGCACGACCCACAAAACGCTGGACGCCGTCGGCCGCAACATCGAGGGCCTGCGGTTCAATGTGGCCGTTGCGCAACTCTATGAACTCTCGAACGAGGTTTCGGCTGCCCTGGGCAAGGCCGATACGGGCCTCGATTGGGCACTTCGCGAGGCGACTGAGCATCTTGTTCAGATGATCGGCCCGATGATGCCGCATTTGGCTGAAGAATGCTGGGCGCGGCTCGGTTACAACACTCTTTTGGCAGATCAGCCGTGGCCGCAGGTTGAAGGGGCCTTGCTCGTTGACGATCAAGTGACCATTGCCGTACAGGTGAACGGCAAGCGCCGAGACGAGCTGATCGTGGCCCGATCGGCCACGAAAGACGAGATCGAGGCGGCAGCGCTCAAGCTGGAGGCTGTCGTGCGGGCCATCGAGGGACGGCCTGTGAAGAAGGTGATTGTGGTCCCACAGAGGATCGTGAATGTCGTCGCCTAGGGGGAAAAAGCCGCAAGACGTCCCGACGAGACGTGCGCTTCTGCACGGTCTTGCGCTGACGTTCGTCGCCGCGCCGGTACTCGCGGCCTGCGGCGACGGCGACTTCCGTCCTCTCTACGGCCCGACCGCCAGCGGCGAGCATCTTCAGGATGTGCTCGCGAAGGTGGACATCGCGCCCATTCCGAGTCGCGTCGGGCAGCGCGTTCGCAATGAGCTGATCTTCCACAATACTGGCGGCGGCGCTGCGCCCAAGCCGGATTACCGGCTCGAGATCGTGCTACGCGAGGGCATCAACTCCACGCTCGTGACGACCACCGGCGAGGCCTACAGTCAGGTCTACAACGTCGAAGCCGCCTACCAGCTCATCAACATCAAGAAGAAGGAGGTCGTGCTGAAGGGCAGCTCGCATGCCCGCGCGGCCTTCGAGCGCTACCAGTCGATCTACGCCAACGTCCGCGCCCGCGACGATGCCGAGGTGCGCGTCGCCCGTACCATCGCCGACGAACTGAAGGTCCGCCTCAGCGCCTATCTCTCGCGCGCACCGGCTTGATCACCACACTTCCTCCCCCCCCCCAAACAACCTAACGATTTTGCACGCCAGCGAAGGCGCTGCTACGTTCGCGCGCCCTTATCCCCTCTCCCCGTCCTTACGGGGAGAGGGTTAGGGTGAGGGGCGGCAACTCAGCAAACGTCAGCGTTTGCCGCCGTCCCTCACCCCGACCCTCTTCCCATTGAAGACAATGGGGAGAGGGGGAAGAGGCGCCGCGCATTCAACAGAGCACACCACCTCGAACATGGTCGCCGTCAAAGCTCATCAGGCCAATGCTGTTCTGACGCGACCGGACCCCGGCCTCGCCGCCTTCCTCATTTACGGCAGCGATGTCGGCCTCGTCAGCGAGCGCGCCGTGAGGCTCGCGCGGTCGCTCGCCGAGCGCGATACGCCGCGCGGCGAGATCGTCCGCATCGACGATCCGGAGCTCGAGGAGGATAGCGAGCGCCTTTCCGTCGAGCTCCTGACCATGCCCATGTTCGGCGGGCGCAAGATCGTGCGCGCCAGCATGGGCCGCCGCGTCAACGGCGCGCTGTTGCGCGGCATCATCGAGGGTCCGCCGCTCGCCGGCGTGCTGATCGTCGAGGGCGGGAACCTGCGCCCCGACGATACCGCACGCCAGGTCTTCGAGAAGTCGCCGCATGCTGCCGCCATCCCCTGCTTTGCCGATGATGTCCAGTCGCTCGACGTGATGGTCAACGAGGTGCTTGCCGCGCACCGCCTGTCGATCACTCCCGACGCACGCGAGATGCTCCTCGCCCGCCTCGGCGCCGACCGCGCCCTCTCGCGCGGGGAAGTGGACAAGCTCGCGCTCTATGCTGCCGGCCAGGGGACCATCGAAGCCGAAGCCGTCGAGGCCATTGTCGGCGATGCCTCCGAGCTTGCCATGGAGCGCGTCATCGATGCCGCGGCGGCCGGAGACGGAACACGCGCTGTCGAAGGCTGCCAACGCCTTCTCGCCTCGGGAGAAGGGGCGCAAGCGGTGATCGCAGCCGTTCAATGGCACTTCGCCCGCCTGCACCGCATCCGGGGAGCGATCGAAAGCGGCCGAAGTCTCGACGAGGCCTTGCGCCAGATCCGCCCGCCCCTGCATTCCAAGCGTCGTGCCGCGGTCGAGAGCCAGTGCCGGCGTTGGACGGCGCCGAAGCTCGCGGCCGCCCTCGCGCGCATCCGCGCGAGCGCGCTTGCCGCCCGCACGGCGGCCAGTCTCGAGGACGCGCACGCCGAACGCCTGCTCATGGAACTTGCGCGGCTCGCCGCCAGCCGCGACACGTCAGCCCAGCGCGCCTGATCGCGCCGTTCCAGGCCGTTGTTTCCACGAGGAAGGATGCGAGCCGGCTTGCCCCGGCAACCCTGCGGACTATAGTGCGGCCGCACGGAGAACCCGGGGGGACCTCATCATGGCCAAGATCGAGCACGACGTCGTCGGCATCGGCAATGCCATCGTCGACATCATTGGCCGCTGCAAGAACGACTTCCTCATCAAGCACAATCTGGACAAAGGCCACATGATGCTGGTCGATGCCGACCGGGTCTCGCTCCTCTACAAGGAGATGGGACCTGCGGTGGAGATTTCCGGCGGCTCGGCGGCCAACACCATGGTCGGCATTGCCTCGCTCGGCGGCCGCTCGGCGTTCATCGGCAAGGTCTCGGACGATGAGTTCGGGACCATCTTCCGCCACGACATTCGCGCCGCCGGCGTCGCCTTTGAGACGCCATCCTCGGCCGGCGGCGCCCCGACCGCGCGCTCGCTGATCCTCGTCACGCCGGACGGCCAGCGCACCATGAATACGTTCCTCGGCGTGAGCCCGGAGCTGAGCCCCCGCGATGTGGATCCCAAACTTATCGAGGCTTCCCGCATCGTCTACCTCGAGGGTTATCTCTTCGACCGTCCGGATGCCCAGGCGGCCTTCCGCCAGGCCGCCGATATGGCCGAGCGCGCCGGCCGCGAGGTCGCGCTGACGCTTTCCGACGGCTTCTGCGTCGAGCGTCACCGCCTGGAGTTTCTCGAGCTGATCCGGCACCGCGTCGATATCCTCTTCGCCAACGAAACCGAGATCACCGCGCTCTACAGTGCTGCCACGTTCGAGGAAGCGGCGCGGCAGGCCAAGGCGGATGCCAAGGTCGCCGTGCTCACGCGGAGCGCCAAAGGCTCAGTGATCTTCAAGGGCGACAAGGCTGTGAGCGTGCCGGCCGCCCCCATCCGTCAGGTCATCGATACGACCGGGGCCGGCGATCTCTATGCGGCCGGCTTCCTCTACGGCTACACCAACGGCAAATCCCTCGACGTCTGCGGCCATCTCGGCAGTCTCGCCGCCGGCGAGATCATCAGCCACATCGGCGCGCGGCCCGAGACGTCCCTGGCCGCGCTCGCCGCCGCGCGCGGGTTCTGAAACAAGTCCTGAAACCCCGATCTTCGCGACCGCGTTAAAGTGACCGGTAGCCTTTGCGCCGGCGGTGATATATCTTTGTGCGTCGCATCATAGTGCCGCCACATGGGTGCCTTCGACTCTTTGGTGCCGATGTCGTCAATGTCGATTTGCGGAGTACGCACATGGCCGGCAAGAAACCTCCCACCAACGCTTCGAAGACCCGAAAGACAGCAAAGCCTGTGAAGGCGAAGGCGGCACCGCGCAAGGCCGCGGCACCGCCCCGTTCCAAGGCGGCTGTCCCGCTGCGCGCGAGCGCACCGAAGAAAGTCGGCGCCGTGCCCGAGGCATCTGCGAAGCCGTCATCGCGCGCCGACTACCTGCCGAAGACGGATCTGCCGCCTCTGCACAAGGCGCCCGGAGCAGGCCTTCCCCAGGTACCGAATGTGCTCGCGATGGCGCGGCCATGGATGATGCTCGGGCTTCAGATGGCACTCACGGGCATCACTCTGCAGGCGCGCGTCGCCCGCGCAGCGATGAGCATGGCCCCGACGCCCGCCGCGTTCCGGCAGGGCAAGGAAGCCGTCGACGCGTGGGCTGACGCCGTGCGCGGACAGGATCCCAAGCCGCGCAAGCGCTGAGCCGCAACCGCCTCGACGCTCAGAGCCTGCGCAGTAGCACGTCCTCGACCGCGTGGTCGTTGGCCTTGCGCAGGATGCATCGCGCGCGCAGGCGCGTCGGCAGGATGTTTTCCTCGAGATTGATCCGGTTGATCCCGTTCCAGATCTCCAACGCCTTGGCGAGCGCCTGCTCGTCGGTGAGTTGCGCATAGCGATGGAAATACGCGGCGGGATCGCGAAAAGCCGTCGTCCGCAGGCGCATGAATCGTTTTACGTACCACGCCTCGATCACTGCCGGATCGGCGTCGATATAGATCGAGAAATCGAAGAAATCGGAGACGAAGGGTATCGCCGCACCGTCCTTGGGAAGGCGTGCCGGCTGCAGGACGTTGAGACCCTCGACGATCAGGATGTCGGGCCGGTCGACGATGACCTGCTGGCCCGGAATGATGTCGTAGTGGAAGTGCGAGTAGACCGGCGCCGCAACCTTCTCGCGGCCCGACTTCACGTCGCCGAGAAAATTGAGGAGCCGCGTGAGGTCGAAGCTCTCGGGAAAGCCCTTGCGGTGCATGATGCCGCGCGCCTCGAGCTCGTGGTTCGGCCACAGGAATCCGTCGGTCGTCACGAGATCGACGCGGGGATGATCGGGCCACCGCGCAAGCAGCGCGCGCAGAACGCGCGCCGTGGTGCTCTTGCCGACGGCGACGGAGCCCGCGACGCCAATGATGAAAGGCACGCGGCGGCCCTGCCGTCCAAGGAACCTCGACGTGACGGCGTAGAGCTCCTGAGAAGCCGCGACATACAGATTGAGCAGGCGCGAGAGCGGCAGATAAATCTGCTCGACCTC
>CAUJKI010000257.1 GCA_963205015.1 Pseudomonadota bacterium | reverse complement strand
CGATCGGTGGCAATGCGGCGGAGGTTCGGGCGGCGGAAGAGAGGGGCGAGGTCTGCGATAAGGTCTGTGGTGATGGCCTGTGCCTCACGTCGGACCATTGAAACCGACCGCGCCATCTGAGCCCCCGTCTTGCGCATGTTGCAGATGAGCCGGGGCCCCCAAGCGCCCGAATCACATGGACATTATGGCCATGCGATTCGCGATATGTCGAGTTTAATGGTTTGGTAATACTTGCAGATCGCAGGCTAAGCAGGATTTCGCACAGTATTATTCGAGCATCTTGGAGACGATCTCGCGAGCATCATTTGAGAGCTCCGGCGTAGACGCAATCTTCTCCAATGCACGCAACGCCAAGCGCTTTCTCCCGCTTTCCAGGGTCTGCCAACTGCGGAAGGCGCCGAGTATGCGCGCGGCAACCTGCGGGTTGATCTTGTCAAGCTCAACAACGCGGTCGCCAACGAAAGCATATCCTTTGCCGTCAGGGCGGTTGAACTGCAGAGGATTGCTGCCAGCGAATGTGCCGATGAGTGCGTAGACGTTGTTCGGTGTGCGCATCGAAAAGAGCGGATGCTTGGTGAGCTGCTTCACGGTGGCGAGCGTCGAGGAGAGCGGTGACGCCGCCTGCAGACCGAACCAGCTCGCGATGACGAGATGGTCGCCCTTCCAACGCTGATAGAAGCGTTCGAAGGATTGCGCGCGCTCGGGAATGCTTAGCGTTGAAAGAATGGCGAGTGTGCCGATCTCGTCGGTCGCGTTGCGCGCCTCGTTGAAGTGTCGTGTGACGCGTGCAATGTCGGCGGTCTGCCCGCGCGCGGCAAGAAGTCCGAGCGCGCCGAGGCGCAGAGCCCGCGCACCGGCACTCTTTGCGTCGGGGGAATAGCGCTTGCCGGCGCTGCTCGTCTCGTAAATCTCCGCGAGTCGATCGCCGAGCTCGCTGCCGATTGCCTTGCGCAGCCACCGTCGCGCACGATGGACGAGTGTCGGGTCGACGTCCCGTGCGAGCACGCGGGCAACGTCGCTCTCGCTCGGCACCGCGAGCACTTGAGCGACATAGGCGGGCTCGAGGCTCTTGTCGGCCAGCACGGCAGCGAGCGCGCCGCAGTAGGCGCTCGGTCGCGCGGGGCGTTCACCCTTGCGCAGCGTCTTCACGGCGCCGACGAGCAGGCGCATGGCATAGTCCTGCGTCGCCTGCCAGCGATTGAAGCCATCGCTGTCGTGCGTCATCAGGAACTCGAGCTGGCGCTCGTTGTGGCTGACCGTCAGGTTGACCGGCGCCGAGAAGTCGCGCAGCAGCGACGCGACAGGCTTCGGCGGCACATCGCGGAACGTCCATTTCTCGGTGCGTTTCGTCATCTCGAGCACGCCGTCCGTGACCCCGCGGCCATTGGCGAGCTTGAGGGGTATTTCCTGCCCGTTCGCGCCGATGAGGCCGATCTTCAGGGGTACCGGCACCGGCTTCTTTTTCAGCGCGCCGGGCGAAGCACCATGCACCTGCTCGACGTCGAGGGTCGCCGTCTTGGCGCGCGCATCGTACTTGAGGCTGGCGACGAGCTCCGGCGTGCCGGGCTGGTTGTACCAGTTCATGAACTGGTCGAGATCGCGTCCGCTGACATCCGCGAAGCACTGCAGGAATTGCTCGACGGTCGCGGCCTCGCCGTCGTGGCGCTCGAAGTAGAGGTCCATGCCCGCGCGAAACTTTTCGCGCCCGAGCAGGGTCGCGATCATGCGCACGAGCTCGGCGCCCTTCTCGTAGACGGTCGCCGTGTAGAAGTTGTTGATCTCGATGTAGCTCGCCGGGCGCACGGGATGGGCGAGCGGGCCCGCATCTTCGGGGAACTGGCGCGCCTTGAGCTTGCGTACGTCTTGAATGCGCTGCACCGTCCGTGAGCGGGTGTCGGCGGAGAATTCCTGATCGCGATAGACGGTCAGCCCTTCCTTGAGACAGAGCTGGAACCAGTCGCGGCAGGTGATGCGGTTGCCTGTCCAGTTGTGGAAGTATTCATGGGCAATGACGCGTTCGATGTCGGCGTAGGCGGCATCGGTCGTCGTCTCGGGCTTGGCGAGCACGAGGCGGTCATTGAAGATGTTGAGCCCTTTGTTCTCCATCGCGCCCATGTTGAAGTCCGACACGGCGACGATGTTGAAGACGTCGAGATCGTATTCGCGGCCGAAGCGCTCCTCGTCCCACGTCATGGAGCGCTTGAGCGCATCCATGGCCCAGGCGCAACGGTCCTCCTTGCCGGGCTCGACGTAGATCGCGAGATCGACCTTGCGGCCGTACATGGTCTTGAACGTGTCGCGGTGCGCGGCAAGCTTGCCACCGACGAGGGCGAAGAGATAGGCGGGCTTGGGGTGCGGATCGTGCCAGATGGCGAAGTGGCGACCGCCCGTGAGCTTGCCTTCCTTGATGAGATTGCCGTTCGACAGCAGGACGGGTGCGGTCTCGCGGTCCGCTTCGATGCGCGTCGTATAGACTGCGAGCACGTCGGGCCGGTCGAGGTAGTAGGTGATGCGGCGGAAGCCTTCGGCCTCGCACTGTGTGCAGTAGATCTGTCGCGAGCTATAGAGGCCGCTCAACGCCGTGTTCGCTTCCGGATTGCAGAACGTCTCGATATGAAGCTTGAAAGGACGATCGGGGACGCGCGCGATGCTGAGAGACTTCTCGGTCACCTTGTAGGATGCCGGAGTAAGTGGCGTACCATCGATCTCGATGGCGCCGAGCTCGAGCATCTCGCCATCGAGGACGAGCGGGCTGCCGGCTTTGCGCGCCGCCGGATTGGGCCTGAGGCTCAGGGAAGCGCTGACGCGCGTCCTCGTCGGGTGCAGCACGACATCGAGGTCCACCGTGTCGATCAGGTACGGCGGGACCGAGTAGTTCTTGAGCAGGATCGGCTGCGGCTTCTTGGGCTTCATGACGGGTCCGTTGTTATGCGCGGATCGGCGCTAGGGGTATTTTGGGGCCTTCTCGTGGCCCGGCCAACCGGATTCGCCCGGAGGCGCGCAGTTGCGCGTTTCACACCTCCCGCCTACACCTTCCGCACCGCCCCTGCAGCCGAGGAAATGCCAGATGACAGCGCACTACGCCCACTACAAAGCCCTGAAGTTCGCCCGCCCGCGTCCGCGCGTGCTGGAGGTGATCATGTCCAATCCGGGCAAGCTCAATGCGCTCGACGCGGATGGCCATCGCGAGATTTCGGAGGTCTGGCGGGATGTCGATCGCGATCCCGACACGTCCGTTGCGATGCTGCGTGGCGAGGGCGGGGTGTTCTCGGCCGGCGGCGATCTCTCGATGATCAAGGATATGCATGAGAGCTGGGAGGTGCGCACGCGCATCTGGCGCGAGGCAAGCGACCTCGTCTACAACGTCATCAACTGTATGAAGCCGGTCGTGGCCGCGATCGAGGGGCCATGCGTGGGCGCGGGGCTCGCGGCGGCCATGCTGTCCGACGTTACGGTTGCGGGGCGCAAGGCGCGCATCATCGACGGCCACGCGCGGCTCGGCGTTGCGGCGGGCGATCATGCCGCGATCATCTGGCCGCTGCTCGTCGGCATGGCCAAGGCGAAGTACTATCTCCTGCTGAATGACCCGCTGACGGGTGAGGAAGCCGAGCGCATCGGCCTCGTGTCTCTGGTCGCCGATGACGACAAGGTCGTCGAGACGGCGCTCAACGTTGCCGAACGCCTCGTCGCCATGCCGCCTGGGGCCGTACGCTGGACGAAGCACGCGCTCAACAACTGGCTCCGTATGGCGGGGCCGACATTCGACGCTTCCCTCGCCATGGAGTTCATGGGCTTCTCGGGTCCCGAGGTCAAAGAAGGCATGACCGCGCTCATGGAGAAGCGCCGGCCGAAGTTCGATCCAAAAGATCCGTTCTAAGGGTTATCAGAACTGATACCGCCTGAGGCCACCGTCGACCGGGATCACGGCGCCGGTGATGTAGGCCGCGCGTGGCGAGACGAGGAAGGCGACAAGGTTCGCGATGTCCTCGGGCTCGCCGTAGCGGCCGACTGGGATCTCGTTCTCCGACTGCCACTGGCGGTACTCGGGCGTGTAGTTGCGGCGGATCTGCTCGCTCATGATGCGGCCGGGCGGGATGCAGTTGACCGTGATGCCGGCCTTGCCGACCTCGCGCGAAAGGCCCTTGGCCCAGGCGTGCATTGCGGCCTTGGCGGCGAAGGCGCCGTTGACGCCATCGGGCTCGGACTTGCCCGTGATGTTGACGATGCGGCCCCACTTCCCTGCGATCATCTGGTCGAGCAGACGATGCGTGAGCTGGCGCTGGCGCGTGAAGTTGAGCGTGATGGCCTCGGTCCATTGCTCCTCGGCGGCATCCTTGCCGAAGTGGCGGCTGCCGCCGGCATTGTTGACCAGGATCTCGACCGAGCCGAGCGCCGCGAGCGCCTTGCTCGCAATCTGCTCGGGTGCATCCTCGGCCATGAAATCCTGCTGTATGAGGACAGGGGCGGTGCCGCCTGCTGCGGTGATCTCGCCCGCCACTTCCTTGAGCAGGTTCATGCGCCGCGCGACGAGCGCCAAGCGCACGCCTTCTGCGGCGAGCGCCTTGGCAATGCCACGGCCAATGCCCATGCTGGCGCCCGTGACGACGGCGCTTCTGCCCGCAATGCCGAGATCCATGGTGCTTCTCCAGCCTGTTATTTGAGGACGATGAGCGCGTCGGCGGCGACGCAGCCCTCGCCCTTGGGCCGCACGAATACTGGATTGATGTCCATTTCCTTGAGGCGGTCTCCGAGCGCTGCCGCCATGCGCGAGACTTCAACGAGCATGACCGCGAGCGCCTCCCTGTCGGCGGGCGGACTGCCGCGATAGCCGTCGAAGAGCTTGGCGCCGCGCAGCTCGGCGATCATGTCGTGGGCAGTCTCGATGTCGAAGGGCGCGATGCGGAGAGTCACGTCCTTCAGAACTTCCGTGAGCACGCCGCCGAGGCCGAGCGCGACAGTTGGCCCGAAGCTTTCGTCATTGACGACGCCGATGAGGGCTTCGACGCCGGAGGCCATCTCGCTGACGAGCACGCCGTCGATGATCGCGCCGGGCTTGTACGCCTTGGCACTCGCAATAATCTCGCTCGCAACCTGCGCCAGTTCTCCGGCGGCGACCTTGAGGCGGACGCCACCCGCTTCGGTCTTGTGCGCGATGTCGCGCGAGACGATCTTCACCGCGAACGGGCCGGCCAGGTTCGCGGTGAGGCGTGCGAAATCGCCATTCGGCGGCACCACGACCTCGCGCGTCACGGGAACGCCGAAGCGCGAGAGAATGGCCTTGCTCTCGATCTCGGAG
>CAUJKI010000256.1 GCA_963205015.1 Pseudomonadota bacterium | reverse complement strand
GCCGCGCGGCGCGTGAAGCCTGATGCCAAGCCCGGCGAGCCGGGCTATCCAGGGGACCTCTTCGATAACCGACTGATCTTCGGAGACAACCTGCTGGCACTCAAAGCCATCGAGACGGAGTTCACGGGCAAAATCAAGTGCATCTACATCGATCCGCCGTACAACACCGGGTCCGCATTTGAGCACTATGACGATGGCATTGAACACTCTCTTTGGCTGTCGCTAATGCGGGATCGACTTGAGATTCTGCGTCGGCTCTTGCATCCAACGGGCTCAATCTGGGTAAACCTCGACGACAACGAGGCTCACTACGCGAAGGTGCTGCTAGACGAGCTCTTCGAGCGTCGAAACTTCGTCGCAAACGTTCTCTGGCAGAAACGCACTTCGCCCGATGCCCGCATACATCTAGGTGCTGCACACGATCACATTCTCGTGTACGCCCGCGACCGGGAGCAGGCATTCTTTCACGAGCAGGCACTCACTCCCGCTCAGCGTGAGCTCTACAAGAATCCCGACAACGATCCTCGCGGTCCGTGGGCTTCGGCTGACTTCACCGCCCAGGGATGGCGACCCAATCAGATGTACAAGATTACGACTCCTGGTGGTACCGTGTACGAGCCGCAGCCCGGCCGGTGTTGGGCGCAGATCGAGTCCGAGTTCCTGCGACTCAAAGCAGAGAAGCGACTCTGGTTCGGTAAAGACGGAAATGCTCGTCCCCGGGTGAAGAACTTTCTGAGTGATGCTACGGGCGTAAAGAGTTGGAGTTGGTGGACGAATCAGGAGGTCGGCCACAACCAGGACGCGAAGGCTGAAAGCATTGGAATCTTCGGCCGCGACAACTCGTTCGCCACGCCAAAGCCCGAGGCGTTGCTCCAACGCATCGTTGAGATATCAACAAGTCCCGGCGAATGGGTTCTAGACTCCTTCGCCGGCTCAGGCACGACCGGGGCTGTGGCTCACAAGATGGGCCGCCGCTGGATCATGGTTGAACTCGGTGAACATTGTCACACGCACATTCTCCCGCGTCTGAAGAAAGTCGTCGACGGCGACGACAAGGGCGGTGTGACGGAGCCCACGGGTTGGAAGGGCGGCGGCGGGTTCCGGTACTACCGCCTTGCCCCGTCGCTGCTGGAAAAGGATCGCTGGGGGAACTGGGTCATCAGCAAGGAATTTAACGCGGCGATGCTCGCCGAGGCGCTGTGCAAGCTGGAGGGCTTCACCTACGCCCCAAGCGACAGTCTCTACTGGCAGCACGGCCACTCGACGGACCGAGACTTCATCTACGTGACGACGCAGCCGCTGACGCGCGACATGCTGGCCAAGTTGAGCGACGAGGTGGGCGAAGACCGCACCCTGCTAGCCTTGTGCAAGTCGTTCACGGGAAGGGCGTCGTTCCCGAATCTGACGATCAAGAAGATTCCGAAGGCAGTGATGAGCAAATGCGAGTGGGGTCGGGACGACTACTCGATGGAAATCAAGTCGTTACCGCCGCCGTTGGACGATGCCGACGATACGGAAGAGGCTCGACTCGGAGGGCGCGGCAAGGCCAAGGTGCTGCGCGGTTCGCGGAAGCCGAAGGACGACGGCCCCGGATTGTTCGATGCCGCTCCGGCGGGCAGTGGTACCAGGGGGAAGACGTCAACTGCAAAGGCTAAGACCGGCAAAGGGGCGCGCCGGTGAACGCAAACGTGAACCCCATTGCGAGCCGCATGAGCCTTCGTCCGCCGCAGCGAGAATCGCTGGAGATTCTGGCGCGTGTATGTGACATCATCTCACTGGACAAGAGTGCGAACGCAGCGCAGGCTCTGACCGCGATTCGAAGCGAGTACCCGTCCGTCACAGATTTCGAGCGGGAGTTTCCGTCGATCTGCTTCGCCCTTGCAACGGGCGTCGGTAAGACACGCCTTATGGGTGCGTTCATCACATACCTGTACCGCGCCGAGCAAGTGCGGAACTTCTTCGTGCTTGCGCCGAACCTGACTATCTACAACAAGTTGATCGCGGACTTCACGCCCAACACGCCAAAGTACGTCTTCAGGGGCATTGCGGAGTTCGCCGTCGAGCCGCCGGTGATCATCACTGGGGACAACTACGCGCAGCTGGCCGGTCACCTGTTCAACGATCCGGACGCGTGCAAGGTTAACATCTTCAACATCTCGAAGATCAACTCCGAAGTGCGCGGCGGAAAGTCGCCTCGCATCAAGCGAATGGCTGAATACTTAGGGCAGCCATATTTCGATTACCTAGCCGGGCTGGAGGACCTGGTACTGCTAATGGACGAGAGCCACCGCTACCGGGCGAGCGCCGGCGTTCGAGCCATCAATGAACTGAAGCCGATCCTCGGGTTGGAACTGACAGCGACGCCGTTCGTGGAAACAAGCAAGGGACCGGTTCAGTTTAGGAACGTCATCTTCGACTATCCGCTCGGGCGGGCGATGGCGGACGGATTCGTGAAGGAGCCCGCAGTGGTCACTCGGAAGGACTTCAGCCCTGGCGGCATGACCGCCGATGAGATCGAGCGCATGAAGCTTGATGACGGCATCTCGCTCCATGAAACCGTGAAAGTGGAGCTGGAGACTTACGCCCGGCAAACGGATAACCGCATCGTCAAACCGTTCGTGCTGGTCATCGCGCGCGATACGACGCACGCCGGTCAGTTGATGGCGTACATTCGTTCCGATGCGTGCTTCGGCGGGCGATACAAAGACAGGGTCATCCAGGTCGATTCGAGCATGACGGGCGCGGAGGAGGATGCGATGGTCCAGCGCCTACTCGCAGTCGAAAGCCCGGACGAGCCTACAGAGGTCGTGATCCACGTCAACATGCTTAAGGAAGGGTGGGATGTCACAAACCTCTACACGATCGTACCCCTGCGGGCCGCAAATGCACGCACCCTAATCGAACAATCGATCGGCCGCGGGCTTCGCCTCCCGTATGGCAAGCGGACCGGAGTAACGGCGGTTGATCGTCTGAACATCGTTGCGCACGACAAGTTCCAAGAGATCATCGACGAGGCGAACAAACCGGGATCGGCCATTCGGCTGCAGCAGGTGATCCTGACCGGCCAGCAACTCGCCGAACGGACCGTGACGGTCGTGACGCAGTCGCAACTCGCTTCGTCGCTCGGCGTACAACCCCCGCAGCAGACTTCCAGCACGCTCGTCGCACCGGCGACCGCGCAGCCCGCTTTTACAACACCACAGGAACAGCAGGCCGCAAGAATCGCCTACGAGGCCATCCGGAAGCTGGAGAGCCGCCCTGATGTCGTGCCGAGGGTCAGCCACTTGCAGGACGCACAGGTTCAGGCCGACCTCGTTAGGCAGGTAACCGAGCAGTTCAGACCATTCCAGCCCGATCTGCCGGGCATCAAGCCCGCCGTGGATATCGCGGCGATAGTGGCGAAGACGGCCGCGATGGTCGTGGAACAGACCATCGATATTCCTCGAATCCTCGTCGTACCGACCGGTGAGGTGCGGTGCGGTTTCAAACCATTCCAGCTGAAGCTCGACTCGCTACGGTATCAAGCTCCCTCGGATGAGTTGTGGGTCCAACACCTTCGCACGAATACTCGCGAGGTCATAGCGCTCGGAAAGGTCAGCGACCGCGAGGCCCGCGCCGAGGACTATGTAGTGAGCGGCCTCGTGGACTTTGACGACGTTTCCTATGATGACCACGCCGACCTGCTGTACGACCTGGCCGGCCAGGTTGTGAGTCACCTGCGATCCTTCCTTTCGGAAGAAGATGCTCGGAAGGTGCTTCGCTGTTTTCAGAAGCCAATCGCGCAATTCGTTCATGCCCAAATGCAGGAGCACTACTGGGAGGAGGCGACAGGCTACGAGGTGCGGATCAGCAAGGGATTCACGGAGTTAAAGCCCAGCGCCTACACCTCTTTGGCATCGGAGCCAGTTCGCGATTTCATGGAGCCGCCACCCGACAAGAGCTACATCGCCAAGTATGTGTTCGGGGGGTTCACGAAGTGCCTTTATCCGGTGCAGAAATTCCAGTCTGACACCGAGCGCAAGCTGGCGATGATCGTTGATCGGGATTCGATCAAGTGGTTCCGGCCAGCGAAAAGCCAGTTTCAGATCTACTACCTGCAGGCCGGGAATCACCTGGAGTACCAGCCCGACTTCGTCGCCGAGGGAAAGTGTGCGATCTATATGGTCGAGCCGAAGGCTGCTAATGCAATGGATGATCCGGAAGTTCTGGCGAAACGAGATGCGGCAGTCCAGTGGTG
>CAUJKI010000255.1 GCA_963205015.1 Pseudomonadota bacterium | reverse complement strand
GACGATGCCCTCGGCGATGATGTCGCAACGCATGATGCCGCCGAAGATGTTGACCAGGATCCCGCGCACCGAAGGGTCCGACAGGATGATCTTGAACGCGGCCGTGACCTTCTCCTTCGAGGCCGAGCCGCCGACATCGAGAAAGTTAGCCGGCTCCATGCCATGGAGCTTGATGATGTCCATCGTCGCCATGGCGAGGCCAGCGCCGTTGACGAGGCAGCCGATCTGGCCGTCGAGCTTGACATAGGAAAGATCGTACTTCGACGCCTCGACCTCGGAGGAATCTTCCTCCGCGAGATCGCGCATGGCGACGACTTCTTTCTGGCGGAAGAGCGCGTTCGAATCGAAGTTCATCTTGCCGTCGAGCGCCAGCAGGTTGCCGTCCTTGGTCACGACAAGCGGATTGATCTCGAGGAGCGCCATGTCCTTCTCAACGAACATCCGGTAGAGGTCGCCGATGAGCTTGACGCACTGCTTGACCTGATCCCCCTCGAGCCCGAGTGCGAAGGCGACCTTGCGGCCATGATAGGGGAAGTAGCCTGAGGCCGGATCGATCGAGAACGTCAGGATCTTTTCCGGCGTGTCGTGAGCGACCTGCTCGATGTCCATGCCGCCTTCAGTCGACACGATGAACGCAACGCGGCTTGTCTCGCGATCGACGAGAGCCGAGAGATAGAGCTCGCGCGCGATCGCCGAGCCATCCTCGACGTAGAGGCGCTGCACCTTCCGGCCTTCCGGGCCGGTCTGGACGGTGACGAGGGTGCTGCCGAGCATTTGTCCCGCAAAGGCCTCGACCTCCTCGATGGACTTCGCGAGGCGGACGCCGCCGCCGCTGCCAGCCGCAGCCTCCTTGAACTTGCCCTTGCCGCGACCGCCTGCGTGGATCTGCGATTTGACGACCCATACCGGACCCGGCAGCTTCTTCGCCGCCTCGACGGCCTCGGCGACCGTGAACGCGGGGAAGCCCTTGCCCGTCGGCACGCCGTATTGCCGATAGAGCTCCTTGGCTTGGTACTCGTGAATGTTCATGGCATCGTGTTCCCGTGGTGGTCGATCGCTGGCGTTCCTCTTAGCTCGACTTCGGCGGACAAGAAAGGGCGGCTTTCGCCCAAATTGCAGGCCCCGCGCCCACATAAGATCTCGGGAGGTCTCGGAAAATGACACTTGAAGGCCCGGCGCTGGCGGAGCGGGAGGAACTGTTCAAGGCCTTCGGCCGCGCATTCTTCAAGAAGGACGTCGAAGCGCTCTATCGGGTTGTAACCCCCGATTTTCAGTGGCGCGGGCAGGATGAGATGGGCGCCCCCCGGCTGCTTGCGGGTCCTGAGGCGATCCGCGCCCACTTCGAGCGCCAGCGGGCGCTCTTCGCCGAGCAACGCTTCCACGATGTCGTCTACCGGCACCTGCCCGAAGTCTCGTTCATGACGTTCCGGCTGACCGAGACGCGCCGGGCGGACGGTGCCGTCAGCGACCATCAGGGCGTCGAGGTCTACACGTTCAAGGACGGCCGGATCGCGCTCAAGGACGTCTATCGCAAGCCCGCATGAGCGGTCCGCAGCCGGGAGGCGAGGCTACTGCGTGGCGCCGAGCAGTGCTCTGCGATAGCTTTCGCCGAATGTCTCGCGATGGGCGCGGCGCTTCTTGCGAAGCTGCTCACGCATCTGCGCCTGCTTGCGCTCTCGGCTGGCCGCCCACGTACGAGGACGCTGGCGCTGTTTGTTCAGAGCCCACCCACGCCTGCCGTAATTGGTGCGGTCGGCGCTCGACGACGGTAGCGGCGCGGTGACCGACTCTCGGCGCTCGACCCGCGCCACCGCGCGCTCGGAAGAAGGCGTATTGGTCACCTCGGACGACCGCGCGGGATCGCCGTAGGGCGAAGCGGAAGGAACCGCAGCGACCGCCTCGATAGGATCCACGACAGGAATATCGCATCGGCCGACATCGAAACCGGCGGCGTTCGGCTTGCCGGGGTCGACCTGCGCCAGCTTTCCGTCGTTGCGCTCTCCGGGACTGACCTTCGCAACCACGTAGCGCTGCCTGCACACGCCGATGCGCGGCGGCAAGCGCGTTTCCTCGAACGCATCGTAGCCGGCCTTCAGATCACGCCAGAAATCCACCCACGGACTTTTCGCGTGGGCCGCCATGTTGGCTTCCGTCATCCGGAACGGAAAAATATGGACCTGAAAGTACTCCTGGCGCCCGCGCAGCGCCGACGCAGCAAGGCGATGGATCACCTTCTGGGCCTTTTCGGTCATAGCATAGCAGCCGGTAGACGAGCATCCGCCGTGGATCAGGATGTAGGAGCCCGTGCGACCCAGCCGTTTGTCATGCAGGTTCGGAAAGCCGAGGTTGAAGGCCTCGCGCCAGCGTCCGAGATGACGCATCTGGCGACTTCCGATCGCATAGAAGCCCTCGGGGCTCTGCTTGTCGCCCTCGCGCAGCTTGGGGCCGAGCGTGCCCGTCCAATGGCAGATCGGATAGGTGCCCTGCAGCACGAAGGCATTGCCCTTGCGCATCCAGAGCTCGAGCTCGGATTCCGCCTTGAAAAGACGAAGCAAGATAGGGGCGCCCTCGGCAAGGCCTTGCTCGGCCAGCCGCACGGCGAGATCGGAGAGATCGGGCGCGTTCGATGGCGGCAGCGTACCGCGAATAAAGGCACGCTGGCGCTCGATCCGGTCCGGCGCGACATCATCAAGCTCGATGACGAGCGCCGACAGAGGCGCAACGATGGCGCTAGCGAGGAGCAGAAAGATCGATATCAACGCCGGCCACACTGCCGCGCGCATCGTGCTTCCGTATGCCAACTCGACGCGATACACCACGCCCAGCCACCCCAGCTACGCTGCAATTGACCATGTTCACGAACCACAGGGTCGGTGCGCGAACAAGCCCGGGCGTGGACTTCGATGTCGAAAACCCCGTCGGGTATCGCACGCGCGCCACGGTCGCAAAACGCGGCCCAAATCCGTCGTAGCCGTAGAATATTCCGTCAGATCCGACGCTTTACGTGGCGCACTGAAACCGCTTAGCGGCCTTCCGGTCGCGTCTCCTGCCGGGGGGGCTCGGCCGCAAGCTCGAAGAGCTCGGCCGGAATGCCGAGCCCCATGCGCTGGCCCGCGCCCGGCATCGCACTCATCATCACATCGCGCTTCTTGAGGCCCGGCACCACGACATGGGGCATGAACGCCACCTTGTCGTTCGGACGCGGCGTGAACGGCTCCGGCCTCGCGATCTGATAGGCCGGGCAGCGACCCGCCGGATCGACTTGCCCGATGCGCGGGTCCCGGAAGTCCGCATTCACGAGATACCGGCGCTCGCACACCGCGATCCGCGGCGGCTGGCGCGAGATCTCGAAATGGTCGTAGCCTTCCTTCAGCGTTCGCCAGAACGCATAGGCAGGATGGCTCCGGTGACGGGCCATGTTCTCGTCGGTCATGCGGAATGGAAACGCGTGCACTTCGAAGGACTCGTGCCCCGCCTCGAACTGCTCGCGTGCGAGCGCGTAGATCTCCTCGACGAGGCCATCGGTCATCGCGTAGCAGCCGGCCGACGTGCACTTGCCGTGCACCATAAGGAACTCGCCAGTCCGCCCATGCGTGCGATCGTAGGCGTTCGGGTAACCGATATTGAAGGAGAGGTGGAAGCTCGACTTCGGATTCATCTGGCGCTTGGTGACGGTGTAGAAGCCCTCGGGCGCCTGCTTGTCACCCATCCGAACCTTCGGGCCGAGCTCCCCCGACCACATGCAGATCGGGTAGGTCTTGAAATGATAGAAGCGCCCGTCGTCGCGCGCCTTCCAGATCTCGAGCTCGGATTCTTCCTTGAAGATGCGGACGAAGATCTGCGTATCGGTACGCATGTTCTTCTGGCCAAGGAGCATCATGGCGTCCTTGGACAACGGCCGCATGTGTGGCGGAGCGATCTCGCCGCCGCAGCCCGCCACGAGCGCAGCAGACAGTCCGGCAACGACGGCAATAATCAGCGCTCGGCTGCTCTTGGCCATGGTCCCCCTGATGATCTAAGCAGTACGCAGTGCCCCAGGGCGCACGTCGATCACCATAACGAATCATTTACGTTAAAAGACTGTTAATAACAAGACTATGGCAGCGGTGGGGCAGACGCGCCCGCGATCTGAAATTTATCTATTTATATCAGCCGGTTATGAGCAGAGACACGCCGCGCACCAGATAGACGATGCTGATACCGACCACGATCCAGCGGCTCCAGCGCCGGAAACCTTCATTGGTCATGCCGAGGAGGACTTTTGCCGCGATCGACGTACCGATGAGCGCGAGCCCGACGGCGCCCACGTACTGCCACATCGGCAGCGTCGTGTCCCAGGCCGCCGCAAACGTCCCGAAATAGGCAATGCGCGCAACGTGACCGAAAGTCTGGCAGACAGCTTTCGTCGCCACGATCGCGCGACGGTCAAGCATGCTCAACTGGAAGAAGAGATCCAGAATGTGGCCGGCAGCACCTGCGAGGAGCTGCAGCGTCATCACGAAGAGACCCGCCACAAAGGGCGCACCCGGGCGGGTGATATCGGGCGTCAGGCTCTTCGGCAGGCAATCGGCCACGAACACGATCGAGCCAAGCATCAGATAAACGAGCGCCTTGTCTGGCACGAAGGCGATGAGGCGCATCAGCAGGAACGCCACGCCCGCGCCGACGATGTAGCGTCCAACGATGTGCCACTCCACAAGCCGCCACCACAGGGCGGCGCGCCAGCCGTTGGCACCGAGTTGGATGATCCCGAAGAGGACCATCGCCGGCGCGACGTCGAGGAAGACGAGCAGGATGCCGAGGAGGATGAGCCCCCCGGCCATCCCGAACACGCCCGAGATGAACGAGGTGACGAGGACCGAGACACCAATGAGCCCTGCCGCCGCCGCGCCGATCATGTCCCCGCTCCGGCACGGGACCACACGCCGGCCGCCAAAGGCGGCCGGCGGCTGGTCTCATCCTCGTCTGCTGTCCCCCGCATCGAGCGCGCTACTGGAACTTCCGCAGGAACTGCGAACGCGCCGAGGCTGCCTGCACGAGTAGCGGCAGGTCGTTGCCGCCGAGAATGAAGCGGGCGCCCAAGCCGACATATTTCGACATACCTTCGTCGGTGTAGACACCGCCCATGCCGAGCCATTTCCCGTGCTTCTTGCAGCCCGCCGCGGCCGTCTCATAGGCTTTGACGACATCGGGATGCATGAGCTGGCCGGGGAGCCCCATTTCCATCGTCAGGTCGTTCGTGCCGATGAGGAGCACGTCGATGCCCGGCACGGCCGCGATTGCTTCGGCATTGGCGATGGCCGCTGGCGTCTCGAGCATCACGACGGCCAGGAGATTGTCATTGACGAGCTTGACCGCCTCGGCAGGCGGGACGGCGGCGAAGCCGAGCTGCGGCATCGCGCCGGCCGCCGAGCGGTGCCCGACAGGCGGATACTTGAGGCGATCGACGACCGTGCGCGCTTCCTCGGCCGTATCGACATGCGGCATGACGATGCCGAAGGCGCCGCCGTCGAGCGCGCGCGTCGCCATGTCGTATTGGCCGTTCGGCACCCGCACGATCGGCGAGATGCCGGCAGCGTTGGCTGCGACCGAGATCTGCACGGCCATGTCGAGCGTCATGGAATTGTGCTCGAGATCGATGAAGAGCCAGTCGTAGCCGGCCTGCACCATGACCGGCGCGATGTCGACCGTGCGCGCCTGACGCAAGCCGATTCCGATCGCCAGCTCGCCCTTCTGAAGGCGTTCACGCGCGGGATTGCGTACCGTCACCTTGCTTGCGGCCATGGCTTCCTCCTGGAGTTTTGTCTTGTGAGCCTCGACGCGGACGCGGGAGGCAGCAGGCTCTATTCGCGCAAATCAGACGCGCATTGTCCAGACACGCGCTTGCATGGATGGTCCCCCTGAGCCAATCGCGTGACCTGTCCGCATGGCCGCCGCGGGCTTGCCCCACCAGAAAAAGGCGACAGCACCTCTTGCCAGCAGCCCGTGGCAGGAAAGCTAAGGCTCCAGCTCGGTATCCCAGTAGAGATAGTCGAGCCAGCTTTCGTGCAGATAGTTGGGCGGGAAAAGCCGACCATTGCGGTGCAGCTCGAAAACGGTCGGCCGGTAGGGCCACTGCATGGGCCGCATGCCGATTTTCTCGGGCATATGGCCGCCCTTGGCGAGATTGCAGGGCGAGCACGCCGTCACCACGTTATCCCAGCGCGTCAACCCACCGAGCGAACGCGGGATCAGATGATCGAATGTCAGCTCTTTCTTCGTGCCGCAATATTGGCAGGTGAACTTGTCGCGCAGGAAAACATTGAACCGCGTGAAGGCGGGATACAGCGCCGGTTTCACATAGGCCTTGAGCGACACGACGCTCGGCAGGCGCACCTCGAAGGAGGGGCTGCGCACAACGCGGTCATATTCGGAAACAATGTTCACGCGATCAAGGAAGACGGCCTTGATCGTGTCCTGCCAGCTCCAGAGGGAAAGCGGATAATAGCTCAAAGGCCGGAAATCGGCATTCAAGACGAGGGCCGGAAAGGCGTGCGGTTGCGCTGTCGAAAGATTCACGAGCGGGCAGTCCTGACAGTCCCCTGTCCGAATCGCACTCGGATTTCGTTTTACGACGCGCGGATACTAGTCCGCCATGACACGGATGTGAAGCGCATCCCGCAGTGCGATAACGAACCTGTGCGAAACGGGTTCCGCGTCGCAGGGCCGCAACAGATGACGTTGCAGCGCGAAACTGGGAAAATAAATTGAATTGCGGCCAATGAGGCCGAAAATGCGCAAGGAGCGCCGGCCCATGCCCAGGCTCGACGAGACCCGCCCGTTCATCCCCGTTCGCATCGCGGTGCTGACCGTATCGGACACCCGCACGCCCATGGACGACAAATCGGGCGATACACTCGCCGGCCTCCTCACTGCGGACGGCCACGAGCTTGCCGACCGCGCCATCGAGAAGGACGACATTCCAGCGATCCGCGCGCGCGTCGAGAAGTGGATCGGCGACCCGACGATCGACGTCGTGATCACCACCGGCGGCACCGGCTTCACCGGCCGCGATGTAACGCCGGAAGCGCTGAAGCCGCTCTTCGAGAAGGAGATCGACGGTTTCTCGACGGTTTTTCACATGATCTCGTATCAGAAGATCGAGACGTCAACGATCCAGTCGCGCGCCTGCGGCGGCGTCTCGCACGGCACGTACATCTTCTGCCTGCCGGGCTCGCCGGGCGCCTGCAAGGATGGCTGGAACGAAATTCTCAAGTGGCAGCTCGACAACCGCCACCGGCCCTGCAACTTCGTCGAGATCATGCCGCGTCTAGAGGAGCATCGCCGGAAAGGATGAGACCTTTGGCGCTGATTTCCGTCCCGAGCCCCAGCGCCAGCTGCACAGGGCGGAACGAACGCCGATGATGCTCCGTCACGCCGAGACGCGCGAGCGCGTCCGCATGCTCGGGTGTCCCGTAGCCCTTGTGTCGCTCGAAGCCATAGCCGGGAAAAGAGCGGCCGAGCGCAATCATCATGCGGTCGCGCGTTACCTTGGCAACGATCGAGGCTGCTGCAATAGAAAGCGAACGGGCATCACCCTTGACGATCGTGCGCGCACGGCAGGCAAAGCGCGGCGCGCGATTGCCGTCGACCAGCACGAGCTTCGGTTTCTGACCTCTGGCGCAGGGCATCGCCTTCACGGCGACGGTCATCGCCCACATGGTGGCATTGAGGATGTTGTCCTGGTCGATCCGCGCGACATCGGCGACGCCGACACCAACGAGGGCGCTTTCCATGATGCGTGGATAAAGTGCCTCGCGCGCATCGGGATCGAGCGCTTTTGAATCGTTGATGCCCAGTGGAATATTGTCGGGGTCGAGAATGACGGCGGCCGCGACGACCGGTCCGGCCCAGGGGCCACGGCCTGCTTCGTCGACGCCCGCAATCGGTCCATTGCCGAGTTGTAGCTCGCTCTGCTCAAGCTCGAATGTGGCCTTGAGCGCCATGTCATCCCCCGATCCCTCCTCGAAGGGATCAAAGGATTCGCCGTCCATGTCAAAGTCCGGGGCGCCCATTGTTCAGGCAATTCAACCAGCGGGTGGCTGCGCGACCACGTCTTCGTAATTGTATTTCTTCGTCGTGAGGCCAGCGTGCATGAAAATGTCCTGCACCGCATCGAAGGCCAGGCGCGTGATCTCGACGTGCGGCGTCCAGTTGCCGAGCTTCTGGTAGACGGCGATCGTGTCCCGGAGCACGCCCTCGTCGATGCCGGGGAAATACTTGAGCTCGGCCTTCGCGACCTCGGCCGCCGGCGTGGCGATCAGCCAGGCGCGTGCCTTACGGTAGGCCCGCGTAAAGCGGTGCGCGGCATCGGTCTTCAGCCAATCGGGCGTTGCCGCGAGACTCGAGAAGGCGCATGGGCCGACGGCGTCGGCAAGCGACGCAACGATATGGCCAAGGCCATCGTGCTCGAGCTGCTGCGGCCCCGGCCCCTGCAGATGCACGTAGTCGCCGCGGCCGGCGCGGAAGGCCGCATCGTTCTTGCCCATTCCCGCATCACCGACCTTGGCGCTCTTGAAATCGAGCCCCATGCGGTGACAGGCCCATTTGAACATGGCAAGCGGCTGGTCGCCGTGATCGACGAGGATTTCGCCGGTCTTGAGCTTGTCCCAGGTGAAATTCGGATCTGGCTTGCGGGCAGTGATGAAGAAGCCGTCCCTCTCGTTGATCTGCGCGAAGTGGCGGATGTTGGGTCTCTGGCCGCGCTCCAGTGCGATGAGACCATAACCGGCCGCGTTCTGCGCCACATGGACGCTGCCGTCCGCGAGGCCTGTGAGCGCAGACTTGCCGGGCTGCGAGATCGCGTGCTTCACGTCGAAACCTTCATCCTGAAGGAAGCCTCCTGCAAACGTAGCGATGAGGGGGCTGTAGAAGGCGGAGAATCGCGTGAATTCGATGCTGATGGGCTCGGCCATGGCGGCGGTCGTCTCCTCGTCTGATTCCTTGGATCGCCATCAGCGCCGTGGCTGCGCGACCGTATGAAACTCGGCGCCGGATGTTCCCAATGCGGCACGGCTGCACTATGACACGGGACGCCTGGGGCAGCGCAACGGCCCGGCGTGAGGAGTTTTGGCATGAGCGACGCGAGCAAGCTGGCCACCGCCCACAGAGCGCTAGCCGCCTCGGAGCGCAGCGGCATCGACGCGTTCATCGTCATGGACGTCATGAGCGCCGCCGCCGCCAAGGAGGCCGCGGGCACGCACGTCATCCACATGGAGGTTGGCCAGCCGGCGACTGCGGCCCCGAAGGCCGCCCGAGATGCCGTGCGCCGCGCCCTCGACAGCGACAAGCTCGGCTATACGCTCGCCCTCGGCATGGTGCCGCTCAGGGCACGGATCGCCCAGCTCTATCGCGATTGGTACGGCGTGGAAGTCTCGCCCGAGCGGATCGTCGTGACAAACGGCTCGTCGGCGGCATTCGTGCTCGCCTTCCTCGCACTCTTCGATGCGGGCGATGCCGTCGCGCTCCCCTCGCCTGGCTATCCCTGCTACCGCCACATCCTGACCGCCCTCGGCCAGCGGCCGGTCATGCTCGAAACCGGCCCGGCAACGCGCTGGATGCCGACTGCTCAGCAGGTGCTCGAGGCGGCCGCGCGCGATCGCGCCGCCGGGCTGCTGATCGCCAGCCCCTCGAATCCGACGGGCACCATGCTCGAGCCGCAGCGCCTCGCCGAGATCGTCGCCGCATGCAAGCAGGCGGGCACGTGGTTCATCTCCGACGAAATCTACCAAGGCCTCACCTATGGCCTGCCGCAGGCGACGGCGCTGCAATATTCCGACGACGTTGTCGTCATCAACAGTTTCTCGAAATACTTCTCGATGACGGGCTGGCGGGTGGGCTGGATGGTCGTGCCGGAGGCTCTGGTCCGTCCCGTCGAGCGGCTGGCGCAAAACCTCTACATCTCGCCGCCGGCTGTCTCGCAGGTTGCTGCGCTTGGCGCCTTCGACGGCATCGACGAGCTGGAAGCTAACAAGCGCGTCTACATGGCGAACCGCGATCTCCTGCTCGCCGCCCTGCCCAAAGCTGGTCTCACGGAAGTCGTGCCGGCGGACGGCGCCTTCTATCTCTACGCGGATGTCGGCGCCTATACGAACGACAGCCTTGCTTTCGCCAAACGGATGCTCGACGAGACTGGCGTCGCCGCAACGCCGGGCGTCGATTTCGACGCCGGACGCGGCAGCCGCTTCATCCGCTTTTCCTATGCCGGATCGACGGAGGACATGGCGGAAGCCGCCCGACGCCTGCAGAATTGGGAAGCGTTGCAGCGCTAACCAGCAGCAGGCAAATTTTGGCACTCGCGCCTTGACAGTGCTAGCAGTCAGCCGCATATACCCGGCGCAGGGCAGCCGATGGCGCCAAACGGGCTCCAAACCCGGCAATGTCCCGCAGTCGCGCCGACTCGGCCCGACATTCAGAAAACATCGCTACTTCAAGAGGATGAACCCATGAAGTTCCGCCCTCTCCATGATCGCGTGGTCGTCCGCCGCGTCGAGGAGGAAGCCAAGACCGCCGGTGGCATCATCATTCCCGACACTGCCAAAGAGAAACCCATGCAGGGCGAGATCATCGCGGTGGGCCCGGGCGCTCGCGATGAAGCCGGCAAGCTCGTCCCGCTCGAGGTCAAAGCTGGTGACCGGGTGCTCTTCGGCAAGTGGTCCGGCACTGAAGTGAAGATCAACGGCGAGGATCTCCTCATCATGAAGGAGAGTGACATCCTCGGCGTTCTCGAAGGCAAAGCCTCCGTGAAGGCAGCCGCCTGAACAGGCACCGGAGCTCCGGACCTGCCAGGTGGCCCAAGGCACTTGGCTCGATCCGGGTTGGTTCCCCTAGATCATCGTGAGTGAGCCACAATGTCAGCCAAAGAAGTCAAGTTTTCCCAGGATGCCCGCGAGCGGATGCTGCGTGGCGTCGACATCCTTGCCAATGCCGTGAAGGTGACGCTCGGCCCCAAGGGCCGCAACGTCGTTCTCGAGAAGTCGTTCGGCGCGCCGCGCGTGACCAAGGACGGCGTGACGGTCGCCAAGGAGATCGAGCTCGCCGACAAGTTCGAGAACATGGGCGCGCAGATGCTGCGCGAGGTCGCGAGCAAGACCAACGATCTCGCCGGTGACGGTACCACGACGGCAACGGTACTCGCCCAGGCCATCGTGAAGGAAGGCGCGAAGTCGGTCGCAGCCGGCGCCAACCCGATGGATCTGAAGCGCGGCGTCGATCTCGCCGTCAACGCCGTCGTCGCCGAGCTCAAAGTCAAGGCGAAGAAGGTCACGTCGAACGACGAGATCGCCCAGGTCGGCACCATCTCTGCGAACGGCGATGCCGAGGTTGGCCAGATCATCGCGAAGGCCATGGCGAAGGTCGGCAACGAGGGCGTGATCACCGTCGAGGAAGCGAAGAGCCTCGAAACCGAGCTCGACGTCGTCGAGGGCATGCAGTTCGACCGCGGCTATATCTCGCCGTACTTCGTCACGAACGCCGAGAAGATGACGACGGAGCTCGAGAGCCCGTATATCCTCATCCACGAGAAGAAGCTCTCGGGCCTCCAGCCCATGCTGCCGCTGCTCGAGGCGGTCGTACAGACCGGGAAGCCGCTCCTCATCATCGCGGAAGAGGTTGAGGGTGAGGCGCTCGCGACGCTCGTCGTGAACAAGCTGCGCGGAGGCCTGAAGGTCGCGGCCGTCAAGGCACCTGGCTTCGGCGACCGCCGCAAGGCCATGCTCGAGGACATCGCCGTCCTCACAGCCGGCACCGTCATCTCCGAAGACCTTGGTATCAAGCTCGAGACTGTGACGATCGACATGCTCGGTCGCGCCAAACGCGTCTCGATCGACAAGGAGAACACGACGATCGTCGACGGCGTCGGCAAGAAGGTCGACATCGAGGCACGCGTGAAGCAGATCAAGGCGCAGATCGAGGAGACGACCTCGGACTACGACCGCGAGAAGCTGCAGGAGCGGCTGGCGAAGCTCGCCGGCGGCGTCGCGGTGATCAAGGTCGGCGGCGCCACCGAGATGGAGGTGAAGGAGCGCAAGGACCGCGTCGACGACGCCCTCCACGCGACCCGCGCTGCAGTCGAGGAAGGCGTCGTCCCGGGCGGCGGTGTGGCGCTGCTGCGCGCGATTGCGGCTCTCGACAAGATCAACGTCGATAATGAGGACCAGAAGGTCGGCATCAACATCGTCAAGAAGGCGCTGCAGTGGCCGGCCCGCCAGATCGCGCTCAACGCGGGCGACGATGGCTCGGTGATCGTCGGCAAGGTACTGGAGAGCAGCAAGTATGCCTTCGGCTACAACGCCCAGTCCGGCGAGTACGGCGACCTCGTAGCCCAGGGCGTCATCGACCCGGCCAAGGTCGTGCGCTGCGCCCTCCAGGATGCCTCGTCCGTCGCCGGCCTGCTGATCACGACCGAAGCCATGGTCGCCGAGCTGCCGAAGAAGGACGCCGGCATGCCGGCGATGCCGGGCGGCGGTATGGGTGGCATGGGCGGCATGGATTTCTAAGAGTCCGGCCATCCCAAGAGTTAAGGGCACTGCAAGAAGGCCGCCGCGCACCTCGCGCGGCGGCCTTTTTCGTTGGCGGGCCCCTTGCCACTGGCCCATTTCCAGGTATAAAGCCCGCCATCACCCGCTCCGGTCGAAGGCTCGAGGAAAGGCGGCACGTGCCGCAGGACCACTGGTCCGGCTTTCCGGGTCTACGCTCTTTGGGTGCCTGGTGGGCCTTTCCCGGGCCCATAAGGGGCTTTGCGCCGGAGGGGACAGAAACGAGAGAAAGGCTGAGCATGGCGCTCTACGAGCACGTGTTCCTGGCACGCCAGGACGTCTCGAACCAGCAGGTCGAGGCACTAACCAAAGAGTTCTCGGACATCATCGAGGCCGGCGGCGGCAAAGTCGCCAAGTCCGAGTATTGGGGGCTCAAAACCCTCAACTTCAAGATCAAGAAGAACCGCAAGGCGCATTACTCGCTCTTCAACATCGACGCCCCACCCGCAGCGGTCGCCGAGATGGAGCGGCGCATGAGCCTGTCGACGGACATCCTCCGTTTCCTCACCGTGAAGGTCGAGGCGCACGAGACCGAGCCCTCCGCGCCGATGCGCAAGGGCGATCGCGACGAGCGCGGCGAGCGTGGTGATCGCGGCGACCGCGGCCCGCGCGGCGGCGGCGGACGCTTCGGCGACCGCGGTGGTGACCGTGGCGGCTTCCGCGGCGATCGTCCGCCGCGCGAGGGTGGCTTCCGTGCCGATCGTGGTGATCGTCCGCCGCGCGACGGCGACGCTCCCCGCGGCCCGCGCCCGCCCCGCGATGGCGATGCCCCGCGCGGTCCCCGTCCTCCCCGTCCTGATCAGGAGAGCTGATCCATGTCCGATACCAGCAGCGCCGGCGCCGGCGCAGCGCGCCGTCCGGTCCATCGCCGCCGTAAGACCTGCCCGGTCTCGGGCGAGGGTGCGCCAAAGATCGACTACAAGGATGCGCGCCTGCTCGGCCGCTACATCTCCGAGCGCGGCAAGATCGTGCCGAGCCGCATCACTGCCGTTTCGGCGAAGAAGCAGCGTGAGCTCGCCAAGGCGATCAAGCGCGCGCGCTTCCTCGGCCTCCTGCCCTACGTGATCAAGTAGCGCAGCACGACGACACGGCAGGACCGCTTGCGTGGACCTGCCCACTCTCAAGGGTTGGGGTGCGCCGATCATCGGCCGCCTCTAACCGCCTCTAGTGCGGGACAGCTTCGGGTCATGCCGTATTTCGCCCTCTTCGGCCTTGCAGGCGGATTCGCATCCGCAGTGCTCTTCATGTCGGCACTTGCCGGCGGGCCGGCCGGGCGCATCATTCTCTATTTTCTCGCACCATTGCCGAGCTTTCTCGCCGGTCTCGGATGGGGCGCGCCGTCGGCACTGGTCGCCGCACTTGCGGCCTCCGCCGGCATCGGTTTTGTGCTCGGCGGCATTTGGCCTGCGTTCGTCTTCCTGGTCAGCCAGGGCCTTCCGATCGTCATTCTCTGCCATCTGGCGCTGCTCAACCGCCCGATCGGATCAGGCGTGCCGGACGAAGAAGACGCGGGCGGTGCACCGCCTCTCGATTGGTATCCGGTCGGTCGGCTGCTGGCTGCGGGCGCCATCATCGCCGGCAGTCTTTCGGTCATGAGCCTGTTCATGCTCGGCGGCGACCTCGAGCAGGTGCGCAATGCGCTGCGCGAGCTGATCGAGAAGGTGTTCGCCCAGGATCTCGCGTCGCTGCGCGACAAGCCTCTGACGGGCGAGGAGATCGACGCGCTCGCAAGGCTTGGCCTTCTTCTTCTGCCTGCAGCTTCCGCGACGTCATGGCTCGCAGGTTTCAGCCTCAACCTCTGGCTCGCCGGACGGATCACGCACGCGTCGGGGCGGCTTGTCCGCCCATGGCCTGATCTCGCGGCGATGACGTTCCCGCCAGGGATGGTATGGGGTCTGGTCATCGCCATCGCTTTCACGTTCCTGCCGGGATATCCGGGGCTCATCTCCTCCGGCTTCGCCGGCGCGCTGCTCTTCGCCTACGTGCTGATGGGGCTCGCCATCATCCACTACGTGACGCGCGGCAGGCCGCAGCGGCCACTCATCCTGTGGGGCGTCTACTTCCTGCTTCTGCTCTTCAATAGCTGGATGGCCGCCCTTATCGCCCTTCTCGCGATCGCGGAACCGATCTCGCCGCTCAGGCGCTGGCCGCCACCCGGTCCCCCAACCCAGCGCCCCGACTGAGGGCGCCCATCACACTCACCATCGCAACGACACTCAAAGATCAAACAAGGAGCTGAACATGGAAGTCATTCTGCTGGAGCGAGTCGGACGGCTCGGCCAAATGGGCGACGTCGTCAGGGTCAAGGACGGCTATGCCCGTAATTTCCTGCTGCCCCAGGGCAAAGCGCTCCGGGCCACGGACTCGAACCGCAAGACATTCGAGAGCCAGCGCGTCCAGCTTGAAGCGCGCAATCTCGAGCTCAAGGGCGAGGCGGAGGCGGTTGCCGGCCGTCTCGAAGGCCAGACCTTCGTCTCGATCCGTCAGGCCGGCGATACGGGCCAGCTCTACGGCTCGGTCTCGACCCGTGACATCGCCGAGGCAGTTAGCGCAGGCGGCTTCTCGGTGGAGCGGCGTCAGGTCCTGCTGGACAAGCCCATCAAGGCGCTCGGTCTGCACGAGGTCCGCGTCGCCCTGCACCCGGAAGTGAACGTCAAGGTCACCATCAACGTGGCCCGCTCCACCGACGAGGCCGAGCGCCAGGCGCGCGGCGAGGACGTCACGCTAATCCGCGAGGAGCTGCCCGAAATCGAGACCTATAGTGAGGACCAGGGTGAAGGCGCCGTGCCCCCGGGCCTCGGCGACCAGCCGGACGTCTGATCAGCAGAAAAGCATTCCACGTCTTCAATTTCCTGGGGCGCGCGGCGGTCCGTCGCGCGCCCTTTATGTCGCTGACCATCGGCGGAACGATCGCGGGGGTTCGCACGTTTGCGGAAAGGCGGACCAAGGACGAAGCTTCCACCAAACGCCAAGCATGTGACAAATTGTCAGAACCGCGCTATTCTTAGTTGATACAAAAGTCCAAAACCCATGTCCGCGGGACCAGGGAGGGACCGCGCGGGCGCGTAAGCGTCGAGGCGTGCCATGTTCAAGCCGCTCGAGATCCTGCTCAGCCGCATCGTCGAGCGCGGCGATCTCTCCCTTATTACCCACGATGGGAAAACAGTCCGCTTTGGTGACGGCCAGGGTCGGGCGATCGTTGCCCGCCTCACGGACCGCAAGCTGGAGCGCCAGCTCGCCCTCGATCCCCATCTGGCCGTCGGCGAGGCGTACATGGACGGCCGGCTGATCATGGAGCAGGGCCGCATCTACGACCTGCTGGCTCTCGTGCTCGAGAATGCGATGGCGCATCCGCCGCCGCGCTGGGCGCAGAGCCTCGACGTTGCGCGCTTCCTGACCCGGCGGCTTGCACAGTTCAATCCCGCGAGCCGCTCCCGCCGCAATGTCGCGCACCACTACGACATCGACGGCTCGATCTACGATCTCTTCCTCGACGCCGATCGACAGTATTCCTGCGCGTACTTCCCGGATCCGAGAACGCCGCTCGAGGCGGCCCAGCGGGCCAAGAAAAGGCATCTGGCAGCCAAGCTCGCCCTTACCGAGGGCCAGCGCGTCCTCGACATCGGCTCAGGCTGGGGTGGCCTCGGCATCTATCTCGCGGAAGCCGCAGGCTGCTTCGTCGATGGTGTGACGCTTTCCGTCGAGCAGCTCAAGATTGCCGAAGCGCGGGCGCGCCGTGCCGGCCTCGCTAATGCCGTCCACTTCCGCCTGCAGGACTACCGCGAGGTCGTCGGACCCTATGACCGGATCGTCTCGGTCGGGATGTTCGAGCACGTCGGCGTCAATCACTACGCCACGTACTTCCGCAAAGTGCGCGAGCTCCTGAAGGACGATGGCGTCGCGGTGATCCATTTCATCGGTCGCTCGGAGCCGCCGGCCATCACCAATCCGTTCATCGCGAAATACATCTTCCCCGGTGGCTATATACCGGCGCTTTCGGAGGTGATGTCCGCCGTCGAGCGCTCGGGGCTGATCACCACGGACGTCGAAATCCTGCGCCTGCACTATGCGGAGACGCTGAGAGCCTGGCGCGAACGGTTCATCGCCAACTGGGACGAGGCCGCGCGCATTCGCGACGAGCGCTTCTGCCGCATGTGGGAGTTCTATCTCGCCGGCTCGGAGACGGCGTTCCGATACCAGAATCTGGTCGTGTTCCAGATCCAGCTCGCCCGGCGCATCGACGCGCTTCCGCTGACGCGCGACTACATCGTGCACAACGAGAGTGTACTCGAGCGCGCCGAGCAGGAGCGCAGGCAGGTGCGCCTGCCACGCATGGCCGGAGAATAGGGAGAGCTACTGGCGAGGACTACTCGGCCGCGGCCCGGAAGCCGGGAGCGGCCGCCTTCACGTCCGCATCCACGTGCTGCTCGAACTTGGCGAAGTTGTCCTTGAACATCTTCACCAGCGCACGCGCCTGCACGTCATAGGCGGCCTTGTCGGCCCACGTCTCGCGCGGATCGAGGATCTTCGGATCAACACCCTCGAGCGCTGCCGGCACCTCGAAGCCGAAGGCCGGATCGAGCCGCATGGGCTGGCCCTTGAGCTTGCCGGAGAGTGCCGCGTTGAGGAGCGCCCGCGTCGCCTTGATCGGCATGCGGTGACCTTCGCCGAACTTGCCGCCGGTCCACCCGGTGTTCACCAGCCAGCAGTCGACGTTGTGCTTGGCGATGAGCTCGCGCAGCATGTTGCCGTACACGCTCGGATGGCGCGGCATGAACGGCGCACCGAAGCAGGTCGAGAACGTCGCCTGGGGTTCGTTCCCCATGCCCTTCTCGGTGCCCGCGACCTTGGCCGTGTAGCCGGACAGGAAATGGTACATCGCCTGACTCGGCGTGAGCTTGGCGATCGGCGGCATGACGCCGAACGCGTCAGCGCACAGCATCACGATATTGCGCGGATGACCGGCCGTGCCGGTCGGACTCGCATTGGCGATGAACTCGAGCGGATACGCCGAGCGCGTGTTCTCGGTCAGGCGCCCGTCATTGAAATCCGGCTCGCCGTTCGCGTCCAGGATCACGTTCTCGAGCACCGTGCCGAAGCGGTTGGACGCCGCCCAGATCTGGGGCTCGGCCTCCTGCGAAAGGCGGATGGTCTTGGCATAGCAGCCGCCTTCGAAGTTGAAGATGCCTTCTGGCGACCAGCCGTGCTCATCGTCGCCGAGCAGGATGCGCGTAGGATCGGCGGAGAGCGTGGTCTTGCCGGTGCCCGACAGTCCGAAGAAAACCGCCGAGTCGCCGTCCTTGGCGACATTCGCCGAGCAGTGCATCGGCATCACGCCGCGCTCGGGCATGAGGTAGTTGAGGAACGAGAAGACCGACTTCTTGGTCTCGCCGGCGTACGACGTCCCGCCGATCAGCACGATCCGGCGCGTGAAATCGCAGGCGATCACTGTCTCCGTACGGCAGCCGTGGCGCGCCGGATCGGCTCTGAAGCTCGGAAGATTGACGACCGTGAACTCGGGCTTGAACGTCGCGAGCTCGGCTGCCGTGGGGCGGCGCAGAAGGTGGCGAATAAAGGCCGCGTGCCAAGCAAGCTCGGTAAAGATGCGCGTGTTGAGGCGATGCGTCCGATCGGCGCCGGCAAAGAGGTCCTGAACAAAAAGCTCACGCGATGACGCATGAGCTTTGAAATCCTCGAGCAGGATATCGAACTGTTTGCGCGTGATGGGTTTGTTGTTGTCCCACCAGACGGTCCCCTCCGTCGCCTCGTCGCGGATCGTGAATTTGTCCTGTGCGGAGCGGCCGGTGTGGGCACCGGTCTCGACGATCAGCGCCCCGGTGGAGGCGAAATGTGCCTCGCCGCGGCGACTGGATTCCTCGATCAGCTCCACCAGCGGCCGATTGTGACGGACGACTGAAGGAACACTCAAAGAAAATGTGTCATTGCTCATTCGGATATCGCTGCATGTCGGAGGGTCGCCGTCTCGAAAACCCGGTGCCGCAAGATGTCGTCACGGCCGCCGAACCACGGCGGAATGATCGCACGGCGCAGACTTGCCCGCGATCTCGACGGCTTCATGCTTTCCAGAAGGCACGCCTCTAAGCAAGCCCCTCGCTGTTCACAACCCGACCTTTGGTCGCACGACCCTTCGCCTTTCGCCCGCACTCACGCCCCTGGGATCGCTCGACCGTTGGCGCGGACGCGCCCCATTTTTAACACGCGCCATGCAAGCAGCGTGACATATCAATGCTGCAGCGCGCAGGGCCGTTCCATCTTCCTCAGGCATGGTGAACGAAAACTGAGTGGCGGCGAATGGGCCGGCACGCGCAGCCTCACGGATGTATCCGCACCGATCATCCGCGTCCGCGATAGGGCGCCACCCCCTGGTCGGGCAGCCAGATGCCTTCGGGCGCCGGCCCGGTCTGCCAGAATACGTCGATAGGCATGCCGCCGCGAGGATACCAGTAGCCGCCGATGCGGAGGAACTTCGGCGCCAGAAGCGCGACGAGTCGCTTGGCGATCGCGATCGTGCAGTCCTCGTGGAACGCCCCGTGATTGCGGAAGGCGCCGAGGTAGAGCTTCAGCGACTTCGACTCGACAAGCCAGTCGCCCGGCACGTAGTCGATGACGATGTGGGCGAAGTCGGGCTGGCCGGTGACGGGGCACAGCGACGTGAACTCCGGCGCCGTGAAGCGTGCGACGTAGAGCGCATCGGGATGCGGGTTCGGCACGCGATCGAGCACCGCCTCCTCGGGGCTCTGCGGAAGAGCGGTCGGGTGGCCGAGCGCGGGCGTTGTCATGATGGTGACTCCTCAAGCCGGCGCGAGGCCGAGCCTGGCATCCCGGCGCCGCAGCCAGACGATGAACGGAATCGACGCGAGCACCATCCAGGATTTCCCAATCACCTGGCCGAGCAGATAGTCGAGGCTCCCGAATGCCAGATAGAGGAAGACGATGCTGTCGATGACGAGGCCGACGAAGCTGCTCGCGACGACGGCCGTGACGAGGCGCCGCCGCTGGAGTGGCGTGTAGACGGCGAGATCCGCCATCTCGGCAAGGAGGAAGGCGACACCCGAAGCGAGCACCAGCGATGGCGGCGCGAGAAACGCCGACAGCGCCGCGCCCGCGACCACCGCGCCCGCCGCCCAACCGACACCGAGCCGGCGCTGCACGAGATCACGCAACACGAGCGCGAGGCCGATCATCGTCACGCCCGTCGGCGCCATGACGCCGAAGCCGACCGGCATCAGGCACGGCCCGTTCGGCACACACTTCGTGCCGACATTGCCGATGAGCCAGTTCGCGGCGGGAATGCAGAGCGCGAAGCCGGCAAGAAACAGCAGGCCTTCGGCGCGACGGCGGTCGAGCATTGGGATGTATCTCCGATTTATAAAGCGCAACGAGATGGCGCGCTCAGGATACCGGCCAGTACCGGCGCCCGTTCGATACGGCAAACAGCGGAAAAAGGCTAGGGGAGCCGTCAGGATGGCAAACGACTGCGGCCTGAAGACCTATTCCGGAATATCCGGCTCGACGAGCCTCGCAAGCTGCACGAGAGATTGCTGCCAACCGAGATAGCACGCCTCCACCGGTATCAGAGACGGTATGCCCGCCTGCTCGATGTTGATCTCCGTGCCGACGGATACGGCCTTCAGCTTCACCGTCACATGCATGGTACCTGGGAGATTGGGGTCGTCGAAGCGATCGGTGTAGCGGAGGCGTTCATGCGGCACGAGTTCGAGATATTCGCCGCCGAACGAATGGCTTTTGCCGGTCGTGAAGTTCGTGAACGACATCCGGAAGGTGCCCCCGCTCTTCGGGTCGAAATGATGGACCCGGCACGTGAAGCCGTCGGGCGGCAGCCATTTGGCCATGGCATCCGCGTCCAGAAATGCGCGGTAAACTTTCTCGGGCTTGGCAGAAAGCACGCGATGCAGGCGGACAGTGCCGGTCTCTTGATTGTCGGACATGGAATTCTCCTTTCGTGGCCAGTGAGCGGGATGATGGTCCTACCCCCTGCCTTGAAGACGTTCGGTTTGCTCCGCTTCCGACAATGATTGACCGAATTTGTGTTGCCGATGGACCCATCGCGAGCAGCCGCCCGTCAGCCCGCCGCCTTTACATTAACTACCGTTGCCCCAATCACCTCGGCCAGCCGGCGCGGATCGACCTCGAAAACAGCCTCTGGCGATCCCGCAGCAGCCCATACGGTCTCGTATTTCAGCAGGTCTTCGTCCAGCCACGTTGGCAGGGATTGAGCATGGCCGAAGGGCGGGATACCGCCGATGGCGAAGCCCGTGACCTCGCGCACGAACGTCGCGTCCGGACGGTCGAGCGCCTCGCCGATTACGGCTGCTACGCCCGCCTGGTCGACGCGATTGGCCCCCGACACCAGCAGCAGTACCGGCTTGCCGCTCTGGCGGCCACGAAACACCAGCGACTTGATGATCTGACCGACCGCACAACCGCAGGCCGCCGCGGCGTCCTCGGCCGTCCTTGTGGACTGCGCCATCTCGACCACACGGACGGCGAGCCCGAGCCCGTCAGCGACCTGCTGCACCCGGCGGGGTGCGGGCTTCAGCTCGCTCATTCCAGAATTCCCCCGTTCTCTCGCGACTTAACGCCATTGTTGCGCGGCGGGAGGCCGGCCGCTATCAGTGCGGCAACGAAACCGTCCCCAATCTCGACACAGGATAGATCATGCAGGTCGACGAGGCGACCGTCCGCCGGATCGCGCGGCTGGCGCGGATCAGGATCACCGACGAAGAGGCCAAGGCGCTCGAAGGTGAGCTGTCGGGCATTCTCGCGTGGGTCGAACAGCTCGGCGAAGTCAATACGGACAATGTGCCGCCCATGACCCGCGTCGCCGACATGAAACTCAAGATGCGCGCCGACGAGGTCACGGATGGCAACAAGGTGGACGATATTCTCGCCAATGCGCCCATGACCGAAGACCACTATTTCGTCGTGCCCAAGGTCGTGGAGTGAGCACTTGACCGATCTCACCAAACTGACGCTCGCCGAGGCTCGTGACGGCCTTCTTGCCAGGAAGTTCAGCGCCGTCGAGTTGACGCGCGCCTTCATCGAGGCGATCGACACCGCCAACCCGCATCTCAATACCTATGTCCTGGCGACGCCGGAACACGCGCTCGCCCAGGCCAAGGCCAGCGATGATCGGCTCGCGAAGGGGAAGGCCCGTCCGCTCGAAGGCCTGCCGCTCGGCAACAAGGATCTCTTCTGCACGAACGGCATTCGCACCACGGCCTGCTCGCGCATTCTCGGCGACTTCAAGCCGACCTATGAATCGACCGTTGGGCAGAACCTCTGGGATGCCGGCGCCGTCATGCTCGGCAAGCTCAACAACGACGAGTTCGCCATGGGCTCGTCGAACGAGACGAGCGCGTTCGGTCCCGTCGTCAATCCGTGGCGGCGCACGCGGAACGGCACGGTCGACAACACGAAGCTCGTGCCAGGCGGATCGTCCGGCGGATCTTCGGCCGCCGTCTCGGCCGACCTCTGCCTTGGTGCGACCGCGACCGATACCGGCGGTTCCATCCGCCAGCCCGCCGCGCTGACTGGCACGGTCGGCATCAAGCCGACCTATGGCCGCTGCTCGCGCTGGGGCATCGTCGCATTCGCCTCCTCGCTCGACCAGGCGGGGCCGATCGCCAAGACTGTGCGCGATGCCGCGATCCTGCTCCGCCACATGGCGGGGCCTGATGCGAAGGACTCGACCTGTGTCGACCTCCCCGTGCCGGACTACGAGGCCGAGATCGCGCGCGGCGTGAAAGGCCTGCGCATCGGCGTGCCGAAGGAGTATCGCGTCGACGGCATGTCCGCCGAAGCGGACGCGCTCTGGCAGAAGGGCATTCAGTGGCTCAAGGATGCCGGCGCCACCATCCACGACATCTCGCTGCCGCACACAAAGTACGCGCTGCCGGCCTACTATATCGTCGCGCCGGCCGAATGCTCGTCGAACCTCGCGCGCTACGACGGCGTGCGCTACGGCCTCCGCCTGCCGGGCAAAGACCTCATCGATACCTATGAGGCAACGCGGGCCGCGGGCTTCGGCAAGGAGGTCAAGCGGCGCGTGCTGATCGGTACGTACGTCCTCTCGGCGGGCTATTACGACGCCTATTACCTGAAGGCGCAGAAGGTGCGCACATTGATTAAGCGCGACTTCGACAATGCCTGGAGCAACGTCGATGTCGTGCTGACGCCGACGACGCCCTCGCCCGCCTTCGGCTTCGGCGAGAAAGCCGGCGATCCGATCGCGATGTATCTCGAAGACATCTTCACCGTGACGGTGAACATGGCCGGGCTGCCGGGCATTTCGGTTCCCGCCGGTCTTTCGGGCGAAGGTACGCCCATGGGCCTGCAGCTCATTGGCAAGCCCTTCGACGAGGGCACACTCTTCCGCGCCGCGCAGGTCATCGAGAATGCGGCCGGCCGCTTCCCGGTGCCGAGCCGCTGGTGGGCATAGTCACGCCCGCGGCAGCAGCGCCCAATAGTCGAGATGGAGAATGACGCCCGGCGCATACTTGCCGGGTGCCGTCTCCAGCGGAAACGACCCCGGCGCCAGATCCTTCACGCCGACGAGCCGCAGACGCAGCGCGCCGACATCCGTGCGGCCCGGCACCTCCGCCTTGTCGAGCACTTCCGACCACGCATAGACGGTATCGCCTGCGAAGGCTGGCGCGACGTGCCGCCCGCCATTGATCGCCGCGATGTGGAAGGCATTGGCGAGACCGTTGAACGCGAGCGCCCGCGCGAGCGAGATCACCACCCCGCCGTAAACGAGCCGGCGCCCGAAGCGACCCTGCCCTTCGACGTGCTGGTTGAAGTGTACGCGCGCGGTGTTCTGCCAGAGGCGTGTCGCAATCTGGTGCTCGGCTTCCTCGATGGTCATGCCATCGACGTGATCGATCCGCTCGCCGACCGCGTAGTCGTCCCAGAAGTGCGCCGAGCCCGAGAGCGTCTTGTCCCACGAAGGAATATGGAGCGACGGCACCGCTGAGCCGAGCTGATCGGGCGTGACGGCCTCCGGCAACTTCGGAACCGTAGGCGTGGGCGCCGGCGCCGACTTATCGCGCTTGCGCACCATGACCCAGCGGGCATAGGTCAGCACCGTGACGCCGTCCTGGTTGATGCCATTCGTGCGGACATAGACGATGCCGCTGTCGCCGCTCGAATTCTCACGCAGGCCCAGCACCTCCGACGTCGCCGACAGCGTGTCGCTCGGATAGACCGGCGCAAGAAAGCGGCAATCCGCATAGCCAAGGTTCGCGATCGCATTGAGCGAGATATCCGGCACGGTCTTGCCGAGGATGACGTGAAACACGATCAAATCGTCGACTGGCGCAGTCGGGTATCCGATCGCGCGCGCGAAAGGCGCCGAGGATTGGACGGCGAAACGGCCGCCGTAAAGCCCTTGATAAACGGCCACATCGCCCTCGGTGATCGTGCGGGGCGTCGCGTGCGCAATCACCTGGCCGACACGAAAGGTCTCGAAGAAGTTGCCGGCGCCAGTCTTTGACGTACCCGTCTTTGTCGCGGTCGTGCTTGATGTCATCGCTCATCTGCCGATAGCATGAGGCCAACTGGCACGGCTCCGTCAGAGGAGCCGGCGCGATCATGGTGCAGCGTCGGATTGTCGGTACCCTTTTTGTGACTTTGCGAAGGTTGCCGTGTTCCGGCAATCGCCAAGTAGTCGCACGATCAAGGAACGTAGGCCACGCATGATCTCGGAAATCGATCAGCAGCGGCGGCGTCAGATCATTGCCGGCGCCGAGCCAGAAGCCGTCGAGACATTGCTCCAGGCCATGGGCAGGGCGCTGGCCATTGGCAATGCCGATATGGCGCAGGCGCGCTTCATTGCGGCCGTCGAGCAGGCGCTCCTCGATATCGGAGCCGCGCCGCAGGATGCGCATTGGCATCTGCATGATCTCGCTCTCGCCTGCGACCGCGCCGGTGAAGCGCTTCTTGCGCGCGGGCGCCTGGAGCCGGGTATCGACATGCTTCGGCGCGGTCTCGCGATCCGCGAGAGGCTCGCCCGCATGGCAACCACGGATCCACTCTTCGCCGACACGGTCGAGGTTCCAATCGAGCTCGCCGCCAGCCACATCGCGATCGCGCACGCCTATCAGCGTGGCGGACGCCCCGCGGAGGCACTTGTCGAGATGCAGGCCGGCATTGCCGCCTACCGCCGTGAGATCGAGAACGGCACCAACCCTTACGCGCTCGATACCCTTGCAGCTCATCTCGAAGATGCCGGTCGGATCGCCCGCGACGTTCCCGATCGCGACGTCATGCGCGCCCTGATTGCCGAAAGCCTGGGCCTCAGGGAGCGCGCAGCCCGGCTTGCGCCGGAGGATACGGATCTTGCCCGCGCCTTTGTCGAAGCCTGCGTATGGCGAACGCCCGACCTCGGCAAGGCGTCCGCGGTGTGGCAGGATCGCGCCCGGCGCCTCCTCGCCGATCGCGAAGCCGGGACGCACCCGGTTCCCGGGACCCGACGCCTGCAGAACCTCGTCGATACGGCTGGTGCACCGTATCTGTCGGGCTGACGACGATCTCAGGGTAAAGTGATGGCCGGCATGTCTCGGTTGTGACATCGGCCCTTGCCAACGTAGGCCCGGGCGGGTTGGAATATACAGGTATCTGCGAGCACACTGCGCCGGCGGCCGCACCTATGCCTTTGGGCAAGCGCCAGATCCCCGCGCCGGCAAATTCAACACAGGATTCAGTTCAGGCGAGCGAACGCACGAGGCAAACACGGCATGAGATACGAGAAACCAACGACGGTCGAGGCGGCGACTGCCCTCCTTGCCGGCCAGGGAGCGCGAGTGCTCGCGGGGGGCACCGACCTCCTGGTGCAGATACGCTCCCGCATTCTGAACCCGGACGTAGTGGTTGACATCAAGGGCATCGACACGACCCGCAAGATCACCAAGGACACGAGCGGCTACACGATCGGCGCCGCCGTCACGGGCGCCGAGCTCAAGGAGCATCCAACGCTCTCCAAGGACTGGCCCGGCCTCGTCGAGGGCGCGAACCTGATCGGCTCAACCCAGGTGCAGGGCCGCGCCTCGCTGGGCGGCAACCTCTGCAATGGTTCGCCGGCAGCGGACAGCGTGCCGGCCATGATCGCCGCGGGCGCGGTGGCGACCATTGCCGGTCCCAAGGGCACGCGCACCCTCCCCGTGGAGGACATCATGCTCGCGCCGCGCAAGCTGGCGCTCACAGCGGGTGAATTCATCGTCTCGTTCAAGATCCCCGCGCGGCCGGCACATGGCGGCGATGCCTATCTGCGCTTCATCCCGCGGACAGAGATGGACATTGCGGTGGTGGGCTGCGGCGTCGCACTCGCCCTCGACGCAGGCGGGACCTGCACGGCGGCACGCGTCGCCCTCGGCGCGGTTGCGGCACGTCCGCTGCTGGTCGAGGATGGTGCGAAAGCTCTCATCGGCACGAAGGTCGATGATGCGGCACTGGCGAAGCTCGAAGCTGCTGCGAAGGCGGCGTGCAAGCCGATCGACGACAAGCGCGGCACTGTCGAGTTCCGCATCGATGTCGCGGGCACCCTGGCCAAAAGGGTCGCGAAGATCGCACTCGAGCGTGCAAGAAAGGTTTGAAATGGCCAAACATCATGTGACGACCACCGTCAACGGCGACCCGGTCGAATACCTCTGCGAAAGCGAGCAGACGCTGCTCGACTGCCTCCGCGACGAGCTGGATCTCATCGGCGCCAAGGAAGGCTGCTCGTCCGGCGATTGCGGCGCCTGCAGCGTGCTCATCGACGGCCGCCTCGTCTGCTCGTGCCTCGTCCTCGGCGTGGAAGCCGAAGGCAAAGAGGTGGAGACGATCGAGGGCATGGCCCAGGGTGACGAGCTGCATCCGCTGCAACGCAAGTTCCTCGAACACGCAGCGCTCCAATGCGGCATCTGTACGCCCGGCGTGCTCATTGCCGCCAAGGCGCTCCTCGCCAAGAACCCCGACCCAACTGAAACCCAGGTGCGCTACTGGCTCGCCGGCAACCTCTGCCGGTGCACGGGGTACGACAAGATCGTTCGCGCCGTCATGGACGCGGCTGCCGAGATGAGAGGAGCCTGATCATGCAAGAGCGTGTCAAGAAGCCCCAGTTCGATGTCGTCGGCACGCGTCCGGTCCGCCCGGACGGCGTCGACAAGGTCACCGGCCGTGCCAAGTATGGCGCCGATCTCAAAATGGCGGGTCAGCTCGTCGGCAAGGTGCTGCGCTCGCCGCACGCCCACGCCCGCATCAAGTCGATCGACGTTTCCAAGGCGCTGGCGCTGCCCGGCGTGAAGGCCGTCGTCACCGCCGAGGACTTCCCAGGGCAGCCGTCGGAGTTCATTCCTGCCGGCGAAGGCGTCGTCAACTATCGCGACATGACGAGCAACGTGATGGCGCGCGCGAAGGTGCTGTACGAAGGCCACGCCGTGGCCGCCGTCGCTGCCCTGAACGAAAAGACCGCGCTCGCCGCGCTCGATGCCATCAAGGTCGAGTACGAAGTGCTGCCGCATGTCATCGACGAGATGGAAGCCATCAAGCCGGGCGCGCCGATACTGCACGAGGACATGATCACGACCGGCGTCACGCCGGCGCCGACCAAGGCGTCGAACATCGCTAAGCGTGTCGAGTTCGTGCTCGGCGACGCTGCGAAGGGCTTTGGCGAGGCGGACCTCATCGTCGAGCGCGAGTTCAAGACCAAGGCTGTCCACCAGGGGTACATCGAGCCGCACGCCTGCCTTGCCTCTGCCTCCGAGGATGGCTCGGCGGAGCTCTGGGTAACGACGCAGGGTCACTGGGTCGTGCGCGCCTACTGCGCCAAGCTACTGGGGTGGGAGATCGGCAAGATCCGCGTCACGTCCTCCGAGATCGGCGGCGGTTTCGGTGGCAAGACCGTCGTCTACCTCGAGCCGCTAGCGCTGGCATTGTCGAAGAAGACGCGCCGCCCGGTGAAGATGGTGATGAGCCGCGAGGAAGTCTTCAAGGCGAGCGGGCCGACCTCCGGCGGCACGGTCAAGGTGAAGATGGGCGTCAAGAAGGACGGCCGCATCACCGCAGCCGAGGCCGAGATCACCCTGCAGGCCGGCGCGTTCCAGGGCAGCCCCGTGCAGCCGGCGTGCATGTGCGCCTTCGCCAATTACGATCTCGAGAACGTCAAGGTGGTCGGCTACGACGTCGTCTCCAACCGGCCGAAAGTGGCTGCGTATCGTGCGCCGGGCGGCCCGATCTCAACCTACGGCGTCGAGAGTGTCGTTGACGAGATCGCCGAGAAGCTCGGCATGTGTCCGATTGAGCTTCGCTTGAAGAACGCAGCGAAGGAAGGCACGCGCGCGGCCTACGGTCCGAAGTTCGGGCCGGTCGGCCTGATCGAATGCCTTGAAGCTGCGAAGGAGAGCGATCATTGGAAGGCGCCGCTCGGGCCCAACCAGGGCCGGGGCCTCGCAGCAGGCTTCTGGTTCAACATCGGCGGCGAGACGACGGTATCCCTCCAGCTCAACGAGGATGGCACGCTGACGCTTATGGCCGGCACGCCGGACATCGGCGGCCTGCGTGCATCGCTCTGCATGATGGCGGCGGAAGAGCTGAAGATGGACGTCAGCAAGATCCGTCCGATCATCGCGGACACGAGCTCGCTCGGGTATAACTTCCTCACCGGCGGCAGCCGCTCGACGTTCTCGAGCGGGATGGCGACCGTCGAGGCGGCACGCTCGATCGTTAAGCAGGCCTGCGGCCGCGCCGCGAAGCTGTGGGATATCCCCGAGGAGGCCGTGACCTTCGAGGACGGCATGATCCGTCCGGCCGGCGAGAACGCCGGCAAGCATAAGCCGATGTCGCTGAGCGATATCGCCAAGGTCGCCGGCAAGACCGGCGGCGCCATTGTCGGCTACGCGGCGATCAGTGCCCAGGGAGCGGCTCCGAGCTTCGGCGTGCACATCGCCGACACCGAGGTCGACCCCGGGACTGGCAAGGTGACGGTCACGCGCTACACGGCCATTCAGGATGCCGGCAAGGCCATCCATCCCTCGTACGTCGAAGGGCAGTACCAGGGCGGCGCCGTGCAGGGCATCGGCTGGGCGCTCAACGAGGAGTATATCTACGGCGCCGACGGCAAGCTGCAGAATGCGGGCTTCCTCGACTATCGTGTGCCCGTCGCGTCCGATCTGCCGATGATCGACACGATCATCATCGAGGTGCCGAACCCGCGCCATCCGTATGGCGTGCGCGGCATCGGCGAGACACCTATCGTGCCGCCGATGGCTGCGATCGGAGCCTCCGTGCGGCGCGCCTCGGGCGTACGCTTCTTCGAACTCCCGATGTCGCCGCCGAAGGTGCTCAAGGCCATGAAGGCCGCCGGCAAGGCGTGATCGGGACAGGCGCCCCGGCATCGGTGCGCCTCGAGAGCTTCGGGCCTGCGCAAGATGTTGTGCAGGCCCATTCATTTCGGAGAGAGCGGCCCATGGCCCACGTCGTTCTGATCGGAAACCTGCGCCAGTATACAGGCGACGTTACGCAGCTCGAGGTCGAGGCCGCGACCGTGCGCCAGCTCTTCCGCAAGCTCGGGGAGACATTTCCCGAGCTGGCACCGCATCTGGAGGAAGGGCTCGCGGTCGCGATCGACGGCCAGATCTACCAGGACGCCTTGTTGGAGCCCATCGGGCCTGAATCCGAAGTTCACATCCTCCCGCAGATCGCGGGTGGCTGAGACTTAGCGCGGCGGCCAGTTGCGGAAATTCTCGGCCAGGTGGTTCGCGACTTCATCGACGATGTCACCATCGCGCATGTAGGCATTGTGGTAGAGCGCATCGGTCATGCGCTTGAGGATCAGATCCGGATCGGCAAACGTGACCTCCGATACCTCCTCCGCGATGATCCCTGCATAGAAATCGCGCGCGGCGTCGATGATGGCATTGTCGTCGATGCCGCCGAGATTTGCCGCAGCGACACGTTTCTCGCGCACACCTCCGAGGTATGGCGGCGTGCGCGAGACGCCGGTCAGCGCATACGCATCATCGCCGCCGTAAGCGGCGCCGACGATGCCGCCATGGATCGACACATTGAGCAGGCCCGAAAGAAGTCGCGCGCCGATGACCCATGAGAACAGGCGGATCGCGCCGTAGACCAGCGCGAAGACCAGAGGCACGATGAGCAGGAAGGTGAAATCCGCGATGATGCCGGGGCCGAAATCGCGCTTCGTGACCTTCTCGATGATCGGCGCGAGGAAGTACGACATCGTGAAGTAGAGAAAGGTCATCGTGCCAACAACACCAGCCAGCGTACCGAAGCGCACCCACTGCCCGTGCGCCGATGCCCGCGTCACATAGACCGGCTTGATCGCGACGGCGGACTCGAGCAGCCGCATGGCCTCGTCGCGCGGACTCTGGATCACCAGCCAGCGGTCAGGCGTGATCGCCATGCGTGCCCGCTGCTTTGCGCGGCGCTGGCGCACGAGTGCGCGTGCACCCGAGACAAACGCCCACGCGACGAAGCCAAGTATGAGCAGCGGTAACACCATGAGCTCGATGCGGCTGCCATCCAGCGCCGTCGGCAGGGCCATCCATGCATACATGAGCATGGCCGGAGCTACGGCGAGTCCCAGAAGAACCTTGAAGGCCGCGATCAATGTCGGCAGCGGCTTCAGCCGGCGCGTGAAGAACGGCGTGCCGAGTGTGAGCACGGCTGCAAGCGGCCGGCGCGTGCGCCGCTGAACGAGCGCCTCCATCAGCACGTTGCCGCCATGGCTATGGGCGAGCACCGCGACCGGGCGACCATTCCGCTTGGCCCCTGCAATCACGCCGGCAAGCCCCGCGGCCGCACGGAGCCGCGACTGATCGGAATTCAGCCCCGACCAATGAAAGGGCTGCACCACGATCTCGGAAATGCCGTGGTCGGAAAGGCGCTCAGCCAGTGCAGAAGTAAAGGCGGAGCCGCGCTGCCACCATTGCTCGCCGTCATCCATCGAATCGGAAGCGAACGTGCCGTGGACGGTTATCACGAGCGGACGCTGGTCTGCCGCCGCAACGTCGCGCACTGAAGCTGCAGCGTGCTGATCGGCCCCATCGACCGATGCGCTGTTCATGCCAACCCCCGTCCCCACGCATCCCCTGCGGCATCGTTTTGCCAATCAGGCGACGAGGGTCAAGCGATTAAGCACGCAACGGGCTGCAAAGCGGACGGCGGTACTCAGGCGACCGACTGCTGAGCCCCGAAATCGCGCCCGGGTGCGGCATCGAACAAGGCCTTTGTGTACTCGTGCTGCGGACTGCGGAAGACGTCCACCGTGGTCCCGTGCTCGACGACCACCCCATTCTTCATCACGGCAATGCGATCGCAGATCTGAGCGGCAACGCGCAGGTCGTGCGTGATGAAGAGCACTGCGAGATCGAACTGCTTGCGGATGTTGTCGAGCAGCTCCAGCACCTGAGCCTGCACCGACACGTCGAGCGCTGATACGGCTTCGTCGGCGATCAGCAAGGTCGGCCCCATCGCAAGCGCGCGGGCTATGCAGATGCGCTGGCGCTGTCCACCCGAGAACTGGTGCGGGTAGCGGTCGAGCGCATCGGGCGACAGCCCCACGAGCCCCATGAGCTCGCGCGCCTTGTCGATGGCCTTCTCGCGCGGCATCCCGAAGTTGATCGGCCCCTCGACGATCGACTGGCCGACGGTCCTGCGCGGATTGAGCGAGCGGTACGGATCCTGAAAAACGATCTGGATATCGCGGCGGTAGGGTCGAAGATCGCGCTCGGGCAGATGCGCGACGTTGGCGCCTTCGATGAGGATCTCGCCCTCGCTCGGCTCGATCAGGCGCGCAATGCAGCGCGCGACCGTCGTCTTTCCCGAGCCCGACTCGCCGACGATACCGAGCGTTTCGCCCTTGCGGATGTGGAAATTTACATCCTGCGCCGCTTTGACGATGCGCGCCTTGCGACTGAGGAACGTGCGTCGTCCATAGATCTTAGACAGGTTCTTCGCTTCCAGCGCCAGCTTGCCCTCGACCGGTACACGCTTCGGCGGCACGAGGCTCGGCACGGCAGCGACCAGCATTTTGGTGTAGGCCTCGCGCGGGCGCCTCAGAACCTCCTCGCGCGTGCCCTGCTCGACCACGCGGCCGTGCTGCATGACAACCACGCGATCGGCAATCTCGGAGACGACGCCGAAGTCGTGCGTGATGAACATCACGCCCGTATTGCGGCGCGACTGCATCTCCTTGATGAGCCGCAGGATCTGCGCCTGTGTCGTCACGTCGAGGGCCGTCGTCGGCTCATCGGCGATGAGCAGCGCCGGATCGAGGATCAGCGCGGCGGCGATCATGATGCGCTGGCGCTGCCCGCCCGAGAGCTGGTGCGGGTAGGCGTCGATCATCAGCTCCGGATCGGGAAGCTGCACCGCCTTCATAATGTCCAGCACGCGCTGGCGCTGCTCCGTCGCCGACAGATCGGTGTGGATCTCGAGCACCTCGGCGATCTGCTGGCCGACTCGCTGCACGGGATTGAGCGCCGTCATCGGCTCCTGGAAGATCATGCCCATGCGCGTGCCACGCAGCTCGCGCAGGCGATGAATATGCGCCTTGGTCGTGTCCTCACCCTGCAGCAGTGTCTCACCCGCCGTGACGACCAGATCGCGCTTCGGCAGGAGACCCATGACGGCCTGCGCCGTAACTGATTTGCCGGAACCCGACTCGCCGACGATGCACACGATCTCGCGCGGGCCGATATCGAAGCTGATGTGCTCTATCGCATTCTCTCGGTCGGCACCGCTCGGCAGGCGCACCGTAAGATTGCGAACGGAGAGAACTGGCTCAGTCATGCCGGTCGGGACCTCTTGCATGGCTGGTCAGAACCTCTTGGCGAAGCGCGGATCGAGCGTATCACGCAGACCGTCGCCGAGCATGTTGATCGCGAGCACGGCGAGGGCCAAAGCGATCCCGGGATAGAGAATGTTGTGCGGCAGGATGCGGAAGTAGGTTCGCCCCTCGGCCATGATGTTGCCCCACGTCGGTACCTCAGGCGGAATGCCGATACCGAGGAACGAGAGGATCGCCTCGACGAGGATGGCGCTGGCACAGATGAAGGTCCCCTGCACGATCAGCGGCGCGGTCGTGTTCGGGAGAACGTGGCGGAACAGCAGGGTCGGCGTCGGTGTGCCGACAGTGATCGCGCTCTCGACGTACGGTTCCTCGCGGATGGAGAGAACGACCGAGCGCACGAGCCGCACAACGCGCGGAACCTGCGGAATGACGATGGCGATGACCACAGCGGGAAGGCCGGCGCGCGACAGCGAAACGAGCGCGATCGCAAGCAGAATCTCCGGGATCGCCATGAGCCCATCCATGAAGCGCATGATGATGCCGTCGAGCCACCGGACGTAACCCGCGATCATGCCGATGATGAGACCGATGAAGACGGCAATGATTGCGACGGTGATGCCGACGATGAGCGAGACTCGTGCGCCGTAGATCACACGGCTGTAGATGTCGCGCCCGAGGCTATCCGTGCCGAGGTGATACTTGACCTGAATGCGCTTGCCTTCGTCGTCGCGGACCGTGGCGGTATAGCCGGGTTTCTGATTGCGCGCCGACGGATTGATCTGGGCTGGATCGCGGGTGCCGAGGAACGGCGCCAGAATCGCGATGATCACCATGACCAGCGCAATGGAACCGCCGAAGATGACGCTCGGATTGCGCAGGACGGTCGACCAGACGGAACGACGTCGGTAGACCGGCGGAGCTGCGTCGATGCTGGCCATCAATAGCGGATCCTGGGATCGAGGAATGTATAGGCGACATCAACCAGCAGGTTGATGAGCACATAAGCGAACGAGAAAAGCAGGATCACCGCCTGGATGGTCGGATAGTCGCGCGCAAGCACGGCATCGACCGTAAGAAGCCCCAGTCCAGGCAGCGTGTAGACCGACTCGGTGACGACCACACCGCCGATCAGGATGGCAACGGTGAGACCGATGATCGTGAGGATCGGCACGGCGGCGTTGGCAAGCGCATGGCGGATCAAAACTTTCAGCTCGGTCTGGCCTTTGGCCCTTGCCGTGCGGATGTAGTCCTCGTTGAGAACCTCGAGGACACTGGTGCGGGTCATGCGCGCAATGAAAGCGATGAACACGACCGAGAGCGTCATCGCCGGCAGGATCAGTCTCAGCAGCCATCCTCCGACGCCCTCGCTTATGCGCTGGTATCCCTGCACGGGAAGCCAATCGAGCGTGACGGCGAAGACGTAGATGAGGATATAGCCGACAACAAAGACGGGAATGGAGAACCCGAGCACCGAGAAGCCCATCACGACGCGATCGATCCACGTTCCATGATTATGGGCGGCAATGATTCCCAGCGGCACGGCGACGAGAATGACGAGGAGGATCGTCACGACCGATAGCGAGAGCGTCGGCTCGAGTCGTTCGCCGATGAGCTCGGCGACCTGCTTCTTGTAGAAGAAGCTCTCGCCGAAATCGCCTCTGAGAACGCCGCCGATCCAGATGACGAACTGCTTGAGGATCGGTTCGTTGAGACCCAGACGCTCGCGAATGCCTTCAATCTGCTGCGGGCTTGCGTAGTCACCCGCGATGATCGCGGCGGGATCGGACGGCGTAAGCCGTAACATGAGGAAGACGAGCACCGCCACGATTGCCAGCACAGGCAATGTCGCCAGAACCCGTCGCAAAATATAGCCGGCCATGGAATTCCCGGTTTGTCACTTCGCAGATCACCGAGGCGGGCCGTTCACCGGACTGCATCCCCGGCACAGGCACCGGGAATACAATACGTCACCTGCCCCATTATTCAATTGTGATATTCCAGAGCACGGGCGCCGGCGCGGGGACGACGCCTTTAACATTCTTCCGGAGGGCCCCGTGATTATAGAACTGTCCGAGATGGGCATGGGTCGGGTATTCGGCGACGCGCTTCTGAAGGGCTTCGACGATCGCCTTCTGCTTCGCGGGGTCGGTTTCCTTGGCGAAGTCGTCGCGCAGCTTCTCGATCTGCTCGTCGCAGGGCCAGCCGAACATGGCCTTGTCGCAGGCCGCATTCACGAAGCCCGCCATGACGGGGTTGAGCAGGTCGCCCGCGACCCATGAGGTCAGGAAGGCGTGCCAGCCCCCGGCTTCCGGCGGATCCTTCTTGACCCGGCGGGCAACGACCGTCTGCCAGTCCATGGACTGCATGTCGACCTTGAAGCCCGCCCGTTCCATGAGCGACTTCGCAACCGGCGCGAGGTTCGTCAGCGACTGATTGTCGGTCGAATGCATGAGCACGACCGGGGTGCCGTCGTACTTGGCCTCGGCGAGCAGCTCGCGCGCCTTCTTGAAGTTCGATTCGAGCATCGGCTCGAAACCGACCTCGGTACCGAAGGGCGTTCCGCAGATGAAGAGACC
>CAUJKI010000254.1 GCA_963205015.1 Pseudomonadota bacterium | reverse complement strand
GCACAGCTCGTCGGCCTGATCAGCGCCGAGCCGCGCCGCTTCCGACTCGACCCGCGCCAGCGGCTGGTGTTCCGCGAGGACCTGCCGGAAGCGGCCACGCGGCTCGACTATGCCGAGCAGCTCGTCGCGCGGCTCGCCGCGATGGAGCGGGAGCCCGCCGCCCCGGCGCGGCGGCGGGGCAGCGTGGGGTAACGGCGGTCAGGGTGATGGTCAAGGGACTGTCCAGCGGCGCGGGATTGGGCAAGGCCGTGCAGCGCCACATCGACTACATCGCGAGAAAGGGCGAAGTGGAATTGTTCACCGAAGAGGGTGATGTTCTTGCCGGAACGGGCACTGCCGGCACGATTCCGGACGAATGGAACCAAGACCGTCAGGAAGCCTGTGCCAGAAACACTCTGGGTGCGGGGAGGAGGCAGATCCCACCGCGTCTGGTCCACAAGCTCGTGTCCTCCATGCCGACGGGCACCCATCCGGAGCGGGTGTTCCCGGCAGCGCAGAAGTTCTGTCGGGAGGAATTCGCCTTGAAGCATCTGTATGTCATGGCGCTGCACACCGATGAACCGCACCCGCATGTCCATGTGGTGCTGAAAGCGGTCAGCGAGCAGGGCAGGCGGCTGAACATCAAGAAGGCGACCCTGCAGGAGTGGCACGCGAAGTCTGCAGCTCACTTGCGGGAGCAGGACGTGGCCGCCAATGCGACGCCCAGGTGGTTTCGTGACCAGACAGTACAGGCGCGACCTCGCACGCCCCGTTGTGCCAGCGGGCGCGGGAACGGCAGGCTGCCAAGCAGGCAGTGCCGAAAGTCCTCGACAGAGACCCTTTGGGTGACTTGCGTTCGGCAGCAACTCTGGTAAAGTAAGGATTCCTTTCTTTCCTACAGAAGAAGCTCATGCTCGCCAAGATGACCGCCAAGAATCAGCTGACCCTGCCAAAGGCCGTCACGAAGGCCGTAGGTGACCCTCGTTACTACGAGATTCGTGCGGAAGATGGGCAAATCGTCCTGACGCCGGTTCGGATCCAACGCGCCGACGCGGTTCGCGCGAAGCTGGCTGAACTTTCGATTTCGGAACAGGACGTCAAAGACGCCGTCACCTGGGCGCGTAGCGCGGGCGGCCAGCGCTGATGGTCGGAGCCCGTCGGGTTGTTCTCGACACCAACACCGTTCTTTCGGCGCTGTTGTTCGTCAATGGGCGCCTTGTGCCGTTGCGCACGGCCTGGCAGTCGGGCGAACTGACGCCGCTGTTGTGTGCGCAAACCGTGGAGGAGCTTCTGCGCGTGCTGGCCTACCCCAAGTTCAAACTCACGCCGGAAGAGTGTGAGGAATTGTTGGCGGACTATCTGCCATACGGTGAAGTCGTTGCTCCGTGGAAGGGGAAGCCCGAAGTGCCAGCGTGCCGGGACAAAATGGATCAGATCTTTCTCGACCTCGCGGCAGTCGGTCGGGCGGACTGGCTGGTGTCGGGCGACAAGGATTTGCTGGATCTGGGCGGGCAAGTGAGGTTCCAGATCATTGCGCCGGCAACGGCGATTGAATTGCTGACATCCCCCGAACCATGAGCCTCGTGAAATCAAAACAGCGCGTCGCCGACCACGGGGAGGTCTTCACCCCGACGTGGCTGGTAGAGGCAATGCTGGACCTCGTGAAGGAGGAGTCCGAGCGCATCGATTCCCGGTGCCTGGAACCGGCCTGCGGGAGTGGCAACTTCCTGGTCCTGCGGGTGCGCACGAATCGTGACGCCACGCCGGTGAACGATCCGGACTGGCTGCAGATCAACTTCAACTATCAGATGGTCCCGGTTCCGGCCGCTGTCTGGCTGTTCGGTTCCGCGCTCGGCCTGATGGGCATCGCCCGTCGGCGGAGCATCGCCGCGCAGGCCTGATTCGACCCATTGTCGTGACGAAGCCGGGGTCCCCGCATGGGGCCCCGGTTTTTCCCCTGCCGGCGCGCTGGCAGGGGTCGTGCTAGATGAGGCCGAGTGCCAGCATCGCCTTGGCGACGCGGATGAATCCGGTGATGTTGGCGCCGACGACGTAGTTGCCCGGCGCGCCGAACTCCTCGGCGGTTTCCCACGTCGCCTGGTGGATGCCGGTCATGATGCTGTCGAGCTTGCTTTCCGTGAACTCGAAGGTCCACGAGTCGCGGCTCGCGTTCTGCTGCATCTCGAGGGCCGAGGTCGCCACGCCGCCGGCGTTGGCGGCCTTGCCGGGACCGTAGGCGATGCCGGCTTCGACGAACACGCGGATGCCCTCGGGCGTGGTCGGCATGTTGGCGCCTTCGCCGATGGCAATGCAGCCCTTGCGCACGAGGGTCTTCGCATCCTTGCCGTTGATCTCGTTCTGCGTCGCCGACGGCATGGCCACCTGGCAGGGCACGTGCCAGATGTTGCCGCCGGGCAGATAGCGCGCATCGGTGTGGTGGCTGGCGTAGTCGGCGATGCGCCGGCGCTCGACCTCCTTCAGCTGTTTGACCAGCGGGAGGTCGATGCCTTTCTCGTGCACGATGACACCGTGGGAGTCCGAGCACGCAATGACCTTTGCGCCCATTTCGGCGAGCTTCTCCATGGTGTAGATCGCGACGTTGCCGGAGCCGGAGACTACACAGGTCTTGCCGCCCAGCGTGTCCTTGCGGACCTTGAGCATCTCGCGCACGAAGTACACGGCGCCATAGCCGGTCGCTTCCTTGCGTACGAGAGAACCGCCCCAGCCGATGCCCTTGCC
>CAUJKI010000253.1 GCA_963205015.1 Pseudomonadota bacterium | reverse complement strand
ATGTCGAGCGCCGAGGACGCGAGCGTGGTGGCTTTGATCGCCTTAGGGTTGGGCGTCATGATCTGGCCGGCGGTCGCCGCGAGCAGATCGGGTCCCATGTGACGGCGGAGGTCGCCGTCGGTGATGATGCCGACGAGCTTGCCGTCGCCGTCGACGACGCCGAGGCAGCCGAGGGCCTTCTGAGTCATGGTGACGAGCGCACGCGTCATGGGCTCGTCGACGCGGGCGAGTGGCAGGCGGTCGTCCTTGTGCATGAGGTCGGCGACGAACTTGAGCTGCGCGCCGAGCGAGCCGCCGGGATGGAAGACCTTGAAGTCCGTGGCCGTGAAACCGCGCGCCTCGAGCAGCGCCACCGCGAGGCAGTCGCCAATCACGAGCTGCATGGTCGTCGAGGTCGTGGGGGCAAGGCCGTGCGGGCACGCTTCGCTCGCGCGCGGCAGCTCGATCACGATGTCGGAAGCCTGGCCGAGGGCCGATGCCGCGCGGGACGTGATCGAGATCAGAGGCACGCCGAAACGGCGGGTGTAGGTGACCAGCGTCTTGAGCTCGATGGTCTCTCCCGACCAGGAGATGGCGAGCAGTACGTCCTTCGGCGTGACCATGCCGAGGTCGCCGTGGGCCGCTTCGGAAGGATGGATGAAAAAGGCGGGCGTGCCGGTCGAGGCGAACGTCGCCGCTATCTTGCGGCCGATGTGGCCGGACTTGCCGATGCCGCTGACGATGACGCGGCCCTCGGCGCCAGCGAGCACCCGAACGGCTTCCTGGAAGGTCTTGCCAAGCCCGTTCTGGAGGGCCGCCGCAAGCGCCGCGAGCCCGGAGCTCTCCGCGTCGAGCGTGCGCAGCGCGCTCGCGATGGCGAGCGGCAGGGTGCTCGAGGTGGCCGGCTGAGATTTGAGCGACATGGATCGTGAGCGCTGAGCGGCAGATGCCATCACTATATCCCCCGTCCCGGGTGCGCATAGCCCCGAGATGATACGTGGCCGAACGAATCGGCTTCCCCTGGCGCGGATGTGACACCAGGAGGGGGCCTGGCGCAAGCCGCGAGGCACGGCGCCTTGCGGTCGACCAAGTGATTTGGCCAAAAGGATGATCTGGAAAAGCAGAGCTGAACGGCGTACGCGGATCGCCCAATCGGAGGAAGAAAGGCTCACCATGAAAACGCGCACCATCAATGCCGCCGAGGCGCCGCCCCCGGCGGGCACTTATTCGCAGGCGGTGGAGGTTCGCAATGCTACGCGCGTCCTCTACGTGAGCGGCCAGATCCCAGTTGCGGTGGATGGCACGGTGCCGCCCAGCTTCATCGATCAGGCGCGCCTCGCTTGGGGGAACGTCGCAGCCCAGCTCCATGCTGCGGGGATGACGCTCGACAATCTCGTCAAGGTGACGATCTTTCTTTCGGATCGCCGCTATATCCCCGAGTATAGGCAGGTGCGCAGCGAGTTCCTGGGTGAGCGCAGGCCTGCACTGACTTGCATCATCACGGGCATCTTCGATACGGCATGGCTGCTCGAGATCGAGGCCGTTGCCTGTGCGTAGGTGCTCGGGAAACCGATCTCGGAAAAGAAACATCACGGAGGAAACAGCGAGCATGACCGAAGGAAGCGCTCAGAAGCCGCGGCGTCCGTGGGCGCCCGCTACCTACTATCCCGATCCGGCGGTGCGCATTCTCCATCCGAGCTTTCAGCGCTACGTTATCGCGCTTGGCGCGGTCGAACGCCTCGCGACGGGGTTCCGCTGGGCGGAGGGCCCGGTCTGGTTCGGCGACGGGCGCTATCTCCTCTGGAGCGATATTCCCAACAACCGCATCATGCGCTGGGACGAGGAGACGGGCGCCACCTCTATCTTCCGCAAGCCCTCGGACTTCGCCAATGGCAACACGCGCGACCGCCAGGGCCGTCTCGTCACCTGCGAGCATGGCGGGCGGCGCGTGACGCGCACGGAGTACGACGGCACGATCACGGTTCTCGCTGATCGCCACGACGGCAAGCGGCTCAACTCGCCGAACGACATCGTCGTGAAGTCCGACAACAGCATCTGGTTCACCGATCCGCCATTCGGCCTGCTTAGCGACTACGAGGGCCACAAGGCTGAACAGGAGCTCCCGCACGGCCTCTATCGCATCGACGGCGCGAGCGGCCGGCTGGAGATGCTGGCGGACGACATTCTGGGCCCGAACGGCCTCGCCTTCTCGCCAGACGAGAGCATCCTCTACGTCGTCGCGTCGCGGGCCCAACCCCATCGCGAGATCATCGCCTATGACGTAACGGCGGGCGGCACGCACCTGGCCAACCGCCGTGTCGTCATCGACGCTGGCCCCGGAGGCACGCCCGACGGCTTCCGCGTCGACGTCGATGGCAACCTCTGGTGTGGCTGGGGCATGGGAACGGAGGAGCTGGATGGCGTGCGCGTGTTTGCCCCCGACGGCCGGCCGATCGGTCATATCGCGCTGCCTGAGCGCTGCGCCAACCTCTGTTTCGGCGGGCTCAAGCGCAACCGTCTCTTCATGGCCTCCAGCCAGTCGCTCTATGCCCTCTACGTGAACGCGCAGGGCGTGAAGGGCGGCTAGGTGATTTTCCCTCTCCCCGCCGAGGCGGGGAGAGGGTTAGGGTGAGGGGCGACGGCATTCTCCAAAATCAGTGTTTGTCGCCTCTCCTCATCCCGACCATCTCCCCGCTATGACGAGGAGAAGGGAAGTGATGCCCAGAAAAGCACAGAGGAAACGTCCCATGCGCGCTGCCGTGCTCACCGAGATCAACAAGCCGCTCGAGTTGCTCGATCTGGAGCAGGAGGGTCCGAAGGAAGGCGAGGCGCGCGTCCAGGTGAAGGCGGCGGGCGTTTGCATGTCGGATTGGCACCTGATGATCGGCGACTGGCCGGCGCCGCTGCCGATGGTTCTCGGCCACGAGGCGGCCGGCGAGGTGGTCGAGGTCGGCCCCGGCGTGAAGAACGTCAAGAAGGGCGATCACGTCATCTTCTCGTTCCGCCCCAACTGCGGCTACTGCCGCTACTGCGCGAGCGGCAGCTCCGTGCTCTGCATCGGCCACAACGACAAGCCGCGCCACCTGATGCATGACGGCACATCGCGTATCAAGATCAACGGCGAGCCGGTGCACCAGATGGCACGCATCGGCACGTTCTCCGAGATGGTCGTGTGCCCGGCCGAGCAACTCGTCTCCGTACGCAAGGACCTGCCGTGGACGCATGCGGCGATCATCGGCTGCTCGGTCGCGACGGGCGTCGGCGCCGTCACGCGCCACGCCAAGGTCGAGGCGGGATCGAGCGTCGTCGTGGTCGGCGTCGGCGGTGTCGGCCTCAACGCCGTGCAGGGCGCACGGCTTGCCGGCGCCAAGACGATCATCGCCGTCGACCTCCTAGACAACAAGCTGCAGATGGCGACCAAGTTCGGCGCCACGCACATCATCAATGGCGCGCGCGAGAATGTTGCCAAGCGGGTGCGCGAGATCACCGGCGGGCTCGGCGCCGACTATTCCTTCGATGCGATCGGCACGGCGAAGACGACCGAGCAGATCATTGACGTGCTGGCGCCGGCCGGGCACGCCACCATCGTCGGTATTCCGCATGTCGATGCCAAGGCGCAGGTGTCGCCGTTTCAGATGGTCTACACGGAGAAGAAGGTCTCGGGCACCTACTACGGCTCGATCCGTCCCACGATCGACTTCGGCATCCTTGCAGACCTGTCCCTCGAAGGGAAACTCGACCTCGACAGCCTGATCAGCCGCACCTACAAGTTCGACGAGATCAACGAGGGCTTCCAGCTCATGGCCAAGGGCCAGGTCGCCCGCGGCGTCATCGAGTTCAACTGAGACGTAGAAGAATGGCAAAGCTCAAGACCGTCGATCTCGTGCTTCCCGCTGCAACCGAGGAGCTGGCGAAGCTCGAGATCGGAAATATCGTGTATCTCACCGGGCGCGTTCACACCGCCCGCGAGGGTGTCTACAAGCGCGCCGTCGAGGAGCGCAGCAACGTGCCGTCCGGCATCGGCACAGCGAGCTTCCACTGCTCGCCGGCCGCGAGCGTCGGGCCGAACCGCGAGTTGACGGTTGGTGCGGTGACGGCGACAGCCTCGTTCCGTTTCGCGAAGTGGATCGACGGCTGGTTCGACATGTCGGGCTGCAACGTCATCATCGGCAAGGGGGGCATGTCGAGCGAGATCTACAAGCAGAGCTTCGTGCCGCACAAGGCGATCTACCTCACGACCGTCGGCTACGGCACGGGTGCGCTGCTCGGGCGCGGAATCAAGAAGGTCGTCGATGCGCACTGGCTCGAGGAGCTCGGACTCGCGCAGGCCATCTGGGTGCTCGACGTCGAGCGTTTCGGACCCTTCCTCGTCGAGAGCGATCTCAAGGGGAACTCGCTCTTCGAGCGTGAGAACGCCAAGATCGCGCCGGGTCTCGAAAAGCTCTATCGCGGCACCAAGCCGGCGACGCTGCGCCGCTTCGGCGAAACTGACGACAAGACCGACGAGGTCATCTGACTTTTAATCGGATGGGCTACATGAACCGGCCGCCTTACAGCGGCGTCCCCGGTTTCTTGCCGTCCTGCTCCAGGCTGCGCAGGCGGTCGCGGAATTTCTTGAACATGCGCTCGACATAGTCGAGCGCATTGTCCACGTCCTCCTCGCTCGGAAGCTGGAACTTCTCGTTGGTGGGCGGCTCTGCGACCGGCGGTCGCGGGGTGACACCCGCGATCTCCTGCAGGCGCCTGACTTCGGCCTTGAGCTCGATGTTTTCGGCGCGGAGCTGGGCCAGCTCCTTCGCGAGCCCTTGGCTCTCCTCCTGCGCCGGCTGGCAGAGGACGAGGCTGCCGGTGCCGGCGCGGCATGTCGAAACTGCGCCGGTCTGCGTGTCGAGACGCAGGAAGCCGCCCTCGATGGGCTGCATGGTGTAGCGGCCAGGTGCATCGCGCGTCTGGGCGGAAGCCGGCAGCGTGGCCAGAAGCACCAGCACGGCCGGCGCCAGAAGGCGGGTTCGGTTCAACATGACGCACTCCTGCACCCTCAGATAGCGGGAAGCTAGCAGATGATTGTGGCGCGTCAGTACTTCAAGGCCGGAGCGAGAATAAGCGCCGCGCTCGGAGCGTTCAGTCGTCGCTGATCAGGCGGCCGATCGCGCCGCCGAGCACGGCGCCGAGGATCGGGGCCACCCAGAAGACCCAGAGCTGAAGGAGGGCGTGCGTGCCGCCGAAGACGGCCGTCGCGAGGCTGCGTGCGGGATTGAGCCCGCCGCCCGAGACCGGGATGGTCAGGGCGTAGAGGCTGACGGTCGCGAGTCCTATGGCGAGCGGCGCTAGCGTCGCTGGTGCGCGGCGCCCGCCCATGCCCACGACAATCAGGATCAGAAGAGCCGTCGCGACCGCTTCGAGTGCAAACACGGCCGTGAGGCCAAATGTGCGGTCATAGCCGTTCGCGACGGCGGAGAGGCCGCCCTTTGGCGGTACGGCAGCGCCTGCAAGAACGAGCGCGAGCAGGCCGGCAGCCGCCAGGCCACCGAGGCATTGGGCGGCGATCATGAGCGGAGCCCGGCTCGAGTCGAGGCGGCCGGCTGCGATGAGCCCGAGCGTGATCGCCGGATTGAGATGCGCGCCGGAGACAGGGCCGAACGCGGCCGTCATCGCGATGACGACGCCGCCGGCAGCAAGGGCCGCCGTAAGGCCGGACGTGCCCGCAGGTGCAAAAAGAAGCGTGCCACACAGTGCCAGCACGAGCGCGAAGGTGCCGGCAGCCTCGGCCGTAAGCTCACGGGTGCCCATTGCCGTCTCCTCGGTGACCTCGCATGAGACTGAGCGATAGCCGAATCAGCCGGGTTTGTGAATGCAGCGGCCAAACGCATTGCACCCCGCACGCATTGTGCGGGGTGCAAATCACGTGGCGTGCAACGGGCGCGTCAGGCCTCAGTCGTCCACGCGCGCTGTGCGTCCGGAAAGGCGATTGACGACCACGACGGTCGTGCCGACGCCGACGCGACGCGAGAGATCCGTCACGTGGCCGTTCGTCATGCGGAAGCAGCCCGACGACGTGGCCTGCCCGATGGTGCGAGCGTTGTCAGTGCCATGGATGCGGTACAGCGAATTGCCGAGATAGAGTGCCTTGGCGCCGAGCGGATTGTAGACGCCGCCTGTCATCTTCACCGGCAGATAGGGTTGTCGCTGGCGCATTTCCGCCGGCGGATGCCAGTCCGGCCACTCGGCAATCCGGCTGATGCGCTCGGTGCCCGTCCAGGTGAAGCCTTCGCGGCCGACCGAAATGGGATAGATGAGGGCCTGACGCGGCGACTGCACCAGATAGAGCTTTCGGCTGCCGGTATCGATCACGATCGTGCCGGGCGCGTAGTTGCTCACGAACGAGATGCGCTCGGGACTGGATGGAGAGATGCTCGGGCGCGGACCACCGCTCATGAGCGCCTGCCCCATGGGACGCGGGCGGGGGCCATACCTATCTTCGTCGTAGCGCGGATTGGAAAAGGACGGGGCCTGGTAACCTGGCCGGCTCCAGGGCATCCACCATTCCTGAGCGAGGGCAGGCGGGGCCAAGACGCCGGTCATGACCAGCGCCAACGCGGCACGAAACATTGTATATTTACTCCTTATTTACCCGTGGCTTGCTCATCCGAGCGCATACGAACTGTGTACCACGCATCGCAAGTCCGTCTAACTTAAAATGCGCGGGGCTCACGTGATGTTGACCGCTAAGGCGGCGCGGATCTGCCGGCGCGTATCAGCAGACGACATGAAGCCTGAATCACGGATAAATTGTCTCTACCCGATTCTGCGGAATTCTCCGGGAGCGACCCCTATGGCTAATATCAATTCCGGCCCTTTCACGACGCGCCCGGAGATCGAAGGCACCTTCGGCGTCTGCGCGACGACGCACTGGATTGCGACCGCGGTCGGGATGTCGATTCTCGAGCG
>CAUJKI010000252.1 GCA_963205015.1 Pseudomonadota bacterium | reverse complement strand
AGCTGCTGACCACTCACGAAGATCCCTTGAGAGCCTTGTTCTCCGGCGTAGAGCGATTGCTGAAGCAGTGTGATGCGCCGCTGGCGCGTGTCGATCGACTCATGCATGGAACGACGCTGGCGACAAACGCACTTATCGAGCGCAAGGGCGCGCCGACCGCTCTTCTAACGACCGAGGGGTTCAGGGATGTCCTCGAGACCGGGCGCGAGATGCGCTACAATTTATACACGCTCTCGCTCGAGTACCCTCCGCCGCTGGTGCCGCGCGAGTTCCGCTTCGGCGTACGCGAGCGCATAAGCGCGACCAGCGAGATATTGCTGCCGCTTAGTGTCGAGAGTGTCAACGCAGCGGTTGAGGTCGCAAAATCAGCCGGCGTCATCTCGGTCGCAATCTGCTTCCTGCACAGCTACGCGAACCCGGAGCACGAGAATAGGGCGGCAGAAATCGTCCGCCAATCCATGCCTGGCACCTTCATAACCTTGTCGTCACAAATCCTGCCACAGATCGGCGAATACGCTCGGGTGTCGACAACCGTTGCGAACGCTTACGTTCACCCACTAATGTCGAACTATCTCGCGCGCCTTAAGAACGGGCTCGAAGAGCGCGGATATAGGGGCGTAAGTGGAATCATCGCCAGCAATGGCGGGACAGTAGATATTCCATTTGCCATGGCAGCGCCTGCAGCCTTGATCGAGTCGGGCCCTGCAGCTGGCATTACTGCGGCGGCCCGCGTAGCCACGAGCCTTGGCGTGCAGGACGTGCTGGCCTTCGATATGGGTGGCACCACTGCGAAGCTGTGCCTAGTTCAAGGGGGGGAACCACATTGGACGGCCGAGCTTGAGGTCGCGCGCACAGCCCGATTCGAGCGAGGCAGCGGCTTGCCGATCGCTTTGCCCAGCGTCGATCTCATCGAAATCGGAGCCGGTGGTGGCAGCATCGCACACGTTGCTGAAGACAATGTTCTTTATGTCGGGCCTCACAGTGCCGGATCGATGCCCGGTCCAGCTTGCTACGGGAATGGGGGCGAGGAGGCGACCGTAACAGATGCCGCGTTAGTGCTGGGCTTCCTCAATCCAGAATACTTCTCCGATGGTACGATGTGCCTGTCTCCCGAAAAGGCGCATACTGCGGTCGGTATGGTCGCGCAGGACCTCGGTTGCACGGTCGAACTTGCTGCATTACGGATTTTCCAGGCTGTAGCGGAGACCATGTCCAATGCAGCGCGCGTGCATGTGTCCGAAAAAGGATATGACGTGCGGAATGCCTCCCTGCTGACGTTCGGTGGCGCAGGGCCGACTCATGCGTGGCGCATCGCAGAACTTCTCGGCATCTCGGAGGTGATCATCCCGGCATTGCCTGGCGTTCTTTCCGCTTTCGGCTGCGTCATCGCCCCCATGCGCTTCGACATGATGCGCACGTTTGTTGCCGGGCTCGATCAGATCGACTTGGATCAGTTACGCCACTTGACCGATGAGATGGAGCTCGAAGCAACACGGCGTCTCGACAGTGCAGCCGTGAGTGTCGGCGAGCGTCACATGACGTGGTCGCTGGATATGAAGTATCTAGGGCAGCGCTATCAGATCAATGTTCCGGTTGCGAACCCGCCAGCAAATGCGGCCGATATCACAGCGCTTCGCGAGCTGTTCGGGCAGCGCTATAGCGCTCACTACGGGCGCGAGGTCGCGGGGCAGGCCATTGAGATCGTCACCGTGCGGCTCGTCGCTCAAGGAAGGCCCTATGCAGGGGAGCAAAAAGCAGTCGGACACAGCATCAGGGCGGATACGTCAAGACGCAACACGCGCCTCGTGCATTTCGGTGAGAAGGCGGTCGAAACCGAGATACTGCATCGGGATACATTGAGTGTGGGAGTTTCATTTGAAGGTCCCGCGATCATTGAGGAGGCCGGGAGCACGATCGTCGTGCCTCCTCGTGCGCAATGCGTGGTCCGAGACGCGCTTCACCTTTCCATCAGGCTTCATCACAGTAGGCCTGCATCAGAGGTTGGCGAATGAGACAGAATGCTTCCCCAGCATACGATGCCACACATCTTCACATTCAGTGGCGTCGATTGGTTGCCTATGTGGACGAGGCGACCGTCACGCTGCTACGCAGCGCCTTTTCGCGTACAGTTACGGATGCCTGGGATTTCTCTTGCGCCCTATTTGATCGCAAGGGCCGCATGCTTGCCCAGCCGACCCAGGGTTTGCCGGCGTTCATCGGATGCCTATGCCTGTCTCTGGCGGACGCCGCCGCGGCGGTGCCAGAGGGCGACTGGCGAGATGGTGACACATGGATCCTCAACGATCCCTGGAGAGGTACCGGCCAGCTCAATGATCTGACGCTCATCACGCCGATCTTCCATCGTGGCAAGCTCGTTGGCTTTGCTGCGAACGTGTCCCATTCAGCCGATCTCGGCGGACGCGTGCTGTCAGCCGACGCGACGGAGATATTCGAGGAAGGACTGCGGCTACCGCTCATGCGCGCCTTTATTGCTGGGCAGCAGAACGAGGAGCTCTTCGGCATTCTGAGGATGAATTCTCGGGTGCCTGATACAGTCGTCGGCGACCTTCAGGCCCAGTTATCCGCCAACATGTTGATTTCGAGGCGCGCTACCGACTTTCTGATCGAGCAGTCAATGCGGGATTTCGATGAATTTAGCGATGCTGTTTTGGATACTGCTGAGCACGCCATACGCGCTGCCGTCCGGCAGCTTCCGAATGGTGCTTATGCCTCTGAGATCACGACAGACGGTTTCGATGAGAATCTTAAGATTGTTACGCGCGTCGAGATTCTCGATGAGGAGATTCACGTCGACTACGCCGGAACGTCGCCTCAGATCGCACGAGCGATCAACTGCTGCATGAACTACACCTATTCGGAGACGGTGTTTCCGCTCATCTGCGCGGCGAAGCCTTCTGGGCTCATCAATGGCGGGACACTTCGGCCATTTACCGTGGTCGCCCCCGAAGGGTCGATTCTCAATCCGCACCCACCAGTGTCGCTGGGCTCGCGTGTGCTGGTTTCCCAGTACCTTCAAGCTGCGATCTTTCGGGCACTTGCGCCCGCAATGCCCGACCGTGTGGTCGGTGACTGCGGAACACCGGCGTGGCTTCCCATCCTCGCAGGAAAGAACCAGCACGGGCATGGATTTGTAGAGATGCTGTTCTTGAATGGTGGATTTGGCGCTCGCCATGATCGGGACGGCATTTCTTGTCTAGGGTGGCCGGCAAGCTTCTCGGGCACACCTATCGAGCTCACCGAGAGTGAGAAGCCGATCCTCATCCGCACGAAAGAACTCGCACCGGACTCGGGTGGGGCCGGACAGTTCCGGGGCGGTCTGGGACAGGTCTTTGGCTGGCAATCGCTATCCGAAACTCCGCTCACATTGGCGATGCGGGGCGATCGCGTTCACAATCCGCCGCTTGGCATCGGGGGCGGAGAGCCTGGCTCGGCCGGGATTGTCCAGGTCAACGGCTCTGCGATCCATTCCAAGAAGACAATTACAATTAACAAGGGCGATATCGTCGAACTGCGTACGCCTGGAAGCGGAGGATACGGACCGGTCGCGCTGCGCGAGCCAGCTGCGATCGCAGCCGATGTGAGAAACGGCTATGTCACGCGCGAGGCTGCAGTTCGCCTGTACGGCCAAGATGACAGGCCCAAAGGCGCAGCCGGGATCTAGTCCTTAACTCACCTGCAAGAGTGCTAGGGGTCAGCTCGTGGTGTCATCCGACAAGCTTCGCTACATGCTCCATAGTCTACCCGACGCGAATGCTACAGAAGTGACGGTGCTGTGCGGAGGCGAAGGGCCGTACATCCACGACACTCAGGGGCGCCGCTATCTCGATGCCGTCTCGGGCGTCTGGAATGTATCGCTCGGGTATGGCCGCGCCGATCTCATTGCAGCTGCGGACGCCCAGATGCGAAGGCTAGCGTATGGCAGCACATACGCCGGCTTTGCCAATGAGCCCGCGCTCGCGCTCGCCGAAGAGATCAGCAAGATTGTCTATCCGTCTCTCAACAGCACTTACTTTACCGCCAGTGGTGCTGATGCCAATGAAGTGGCCGTGAAGACGGCCCGGTATTATTGGCACCGCCACGGCCTGCCGTCCAAGACGAAAGTGCTGGGGCTGGACCACGGCTTCTATGGTACGACGCTAGCAATGATCAGCGCGAGTGGCCTCCCGGCCTTTCGATCCGGATTTGGACCTCGTCTTCCTGGCTTCTACACTGTTCCCGCTCCCTATCCCTACCGCTGTGACTTCGCTCGCAGCAACGAGAGCCCTGGTGCAGCCGCTGTGCGCGAACTCGAGCGGATTGTTCTCGCGGAAGGTGCGAAAACGATAGCAGCGCTCATTGTAGAACCAGTTCAAGGTTCTGCCGGTGTGATCGTACCTCCCGACGACTACCTTCCCGCTGTTCGCGAGATCTGCAACCGACATGATATTCTGCTGATCAGCGATGAGATAATTACAGGTTTCGGACGGACCGGCGAATGGTTCGCCATGACCCACTGGGACACGGAGCCAGATATTGTCTCCTTCGGAAAGGGCGTGACTTCAGGCTATCTTCCACTTGGCGGCATGGTCGTGAGCGATAAAATTGCTGACGTCATCTGCTCAGGCACCGGCGAGAACAAATGGGTGCATTCATCAACATTCTCGGGACATGCGGTCAGTTGCGCAGTTGCGCTGCAGGTGTTGAAGGCTATCGGTGATGAACAGCTTATCGACCGCTCCAAGGAACTCGGCGTGCATCTCCTGGAAGCGCTACAGGATGGCCTAACATCCCACGTTGTCGGGGAGGTACGCGGCGCGGGCCTGATGGTAGGCGTGGAGCTGGTAGCAGACCCGGTCTCGCGAGCACCTTTCGATCCGTCGCTGAGGGTTGGTGATCGCGTCCGCAGGAAAGCACAACAGTCGGGTGTGCTCGTGCGCAGTAGCGGCAACACAATTAATCTCGCACCACCTTTTGTCTGCTCGCGTGCCGATATAGAGACGATTGTAGACATCTTACGCGAAGCGATCACCGAAGTGCTCGATTTGTGACCATTCCACTCGTCGGACGGATTGCAGCGGTTCGTGTTTGCTGCTTCAGACATGGCGCTCAATCGTTGATCTCCGGATGGCTAAAACTGGCCGGCAAAGGAGTGGGTCGCGATTGCCGGGCACCGTACGCACTCGCTTCGTCGGATAAGGGCTGTGTTGATCGATCGGCAATCCGGGAGTTACTGAGCTGTCCAACTGTTACTCCGGCATTCCCAAATCAAGATATACTTTGACTGCCTCGGTATCGAGATCGATGATGCCAGCGAGATCGCCGAGAAAATCGACCTTTGAGTGCAGTTGGAGCGACCGCGATGATCGCGCGCGATCGACCGACCCGCTCCGCCGCTCCGATCATGACTGCCGTTGGCAACGCCTGGTTGGCGATGTTCATGGCTTCGGACTGGGGCTGCTTGCAGCCGCGAGCTTTCCCGCCGGAGCGGTATTGGCTGCAGGCATCGCCATGTCGCTGCGCTATGGGACCGAGATCCTGTTTGCGCCGCTCGGAGGACAGCTCGGACGCCGCTTCGGGGCGCGTCGGACACTCATCGCGATGTCCTTAGCGACGGCGCTGGCGCTGCTGTTCCTCGCGGGCTCCGGCGCCTGGCTATGGGTTGGCGTCGTTGGCACGATCGTATTGCGAGCTATCGCGGGACCGCTTTCCGCACCGGTGGTCGCTGAGATCTATTCCGGAGTTCATCGCGTTCCGGCATTGGCAAGGCAGGCGACATGGCGCGACATCGGGGCCGGCACTGGTCCGCTGGCGGCGGGCGTCATCATTCCGGTCTTGCCGCCCCTTGCCGTCTACGGCGGCGCAGCGCTGTTGCTCGGTGTCGCGAGCTTGTGGTTGCTGCGGCTCAGGTCGTGAGATTAGCGGGCGCGATTGAGACGGTAGAATGCGGTGTTTTGTGCAATTTGCGCTATGGCGATTCCCTCACACGTAGAGAGCGCCTTATTGGCTTTGTCGTTTAACTCAAGAAACAGCCTCTCCAGCTCTGCGTCGTCCATCATCGCCTCCATATGAAAGAGGCAAATCATACCCCACCAAGATAAGGCCGGCGTCATGAGGCACCATTTTCTCAACGGCTATTCGTGCGCGCCCGCTTGCTAACTCCACTGTCGCCCGTGGGAACGAAGAGCGCGGCGCTCTCTTTGAGGCGTTGGGCGATGCTGATGCGAAGGTGATCGATTTCGCACCGGTCGAAGTCGTCACTCACAAGTAGCTTATCGATCTGCTCAAGCGTGAATTCCATGCGAGCGATCACGGCCGCCATCTTGGCGCCGCGGTTCTCGTTGAGTGGCGTAGCCATGCCGGCTCTCCCGACGACTAATCGTGCGCTTGCAGGAGCGGAGGCGCCGATGAAGACAAGGCCGAGCGAAGGGCAGATCGGTGTGATCCTGGTGACCGCATCGGCCTTGGCCTTCAGCACGGGCGGCTTCTTCACCCGCCTCATCGACCTCGACGTCTGGACGGTGCTGCTCTGGCGCGGCGTATTTGGCGGCCTCACGGTACTGGCATTCATCGGCTCGCAGCATCAACGGCAAACGCGACCGCTACGACCTTGGCGGGCTTCCTGACCAGCAGCTTGGCGATCCAGGGATGCTTCTCGGGATGGCGCCTGGCGTGCAGTACGACGCTCGTTGCCTCGGCCACCAGGAGGTGCCGCAAGTAACGATCGCCCTGCTTCGATATGTCCCCAAGCCGCTCTTTACCGCCGCTCGAATTCCGCTTCGGTACGGGGCCGATCCAAGCGGCGAGGTCCCCCCGACTTGAACGCACTTGAGTCCGTGACGGTGGCGGCAAGCGCCGTGGCGCCGATCACGCCGATGTTCTTGGAACATACTCTTCCAGAGAAATCTCATCGCCCCGTGGTTCCGGGCAGTGACCTGAAGAAATGTGACTGCACGGGTGATATGCGTTCACTTCTTATTATGAGGAGTTCGGATAGTCTCTGCGCCGAAAAAGGGGGATGGAGCGTTGGGGGGCCTGCAATAGTCAGGGTGGGGCACTCGCTGGCATCTTGTTCCCGCGTCATAGTTGAACAAGCGGTTTCCTATCCATGAACCTCAACCAAGAATCGGCGGGCGAAGCACCGACCGACAGCAGTCTCGATGCCGAAGCATTCCCGAATTTTGGTATGGCTACACTCTACATGCTGGCGCGCGGCTGGGTCATTCGCCCCGATTGGCCGGGCGGTGCTTCGCGGCTGACCGGATCTATCGAGGTGCCGGAGGGCGCGCGCGGACATTGGCAGTGGAGTGCCATCGATGCCTCAAGCCCGGGCACACTACACCTGAAGTGGGACAACGGCGAGGAAGCAGTTCGGCCGCGCGCCGATGTGTTTGCGCAACTCCATGAGTTCCGTAAGCGCCGCGCGCAGCGCGCAACAGAGGAAAGACTGGCCAATGCGCAGGTCATAGAGGCGGTTGTCCGCGCCGTCATCGAGCGCGTACGGTGGTTCCGCTCGGACGGTCCTCGTGAATGGCCTGTGACGGTTACAGTGAGTTTGGGGAGTGTCGTCGTCCGCAAGCTCGACCAGCGCATTGAGTTTCTTGATTCGATTCTGCGCATGTGGTTGACCCGCGACGATGAGGAGTCCGAGGTTTCGTCTCGTACCATCGCTAATGAGAAGAACGTACGTGTCGAAGAAGGGTTGGCGTTAGAGTTGGGCTGGCATTCAGATGGGATTGAGGCGCACGAGCTGGCAGCCGGCAAAAACTCGGATCGGATGCGCCTCTTCCTGAGGCAGGAATGTTTGCTCGACGAGGCCTCAGCTCTCCGGACCGTTGATAGTTGGTTCCTCTCCTGCGCAGATTTGGACATGCGTACACGGGGTGCGAACAGTACCGAGATGCGTCAGGTACGCGAAGCGCTTTGGAAACTGCAGGCCGAAAAGGTGACAGAGGAAGCGTGTCGCTGAAGGCGGATGCCCTGGCGCTCTGTTTAGTAATATATCCACGGACCCATGTCAGTGTACCTTCTGTATGGGGGGAGAGGGTAGAATGGTGGCTGCGAATCTGCTGCGCCGCGTCCGATATTGCATGTCGGTCAACGCGGACAATCCGGAACTCCTACGAGCGCAGCTTACCGCTCTCTCGCGGCTGGTGCCGTTGCTCTACTCCATCCTCGTGGCTAATGCCTGGGTGCTTGCCTCCACCTTCTTCGGTAAGGCGCCGAACTGGCTTGGTGTCTATGTCGCGTTGGCGCTCAGTATCTTCTGTGCCGTCAGGCTGACTCAATGGTGGCGCAAGCGTGGCCTCGTCCCTACCGTCACCAAAGAACAAGCCGTCTATGAATTGAGGCGCACGAACAAGCTCGCCGGTATTCTCGGCGTGGCGTTCTCCATCTGGGCGATCGCCCTGTTTCCCTACGGCGACGCCTATGCGCAGGCCCATGTCGCGCTTTTCCTGACGATGGCGATGCTGGGCAGCATGCTCTGCCTGATCCACCTGCGGTCGGCGGCAATGATCGTTGCGATCACCGTCAGCGTTCCATTTGTCGTCTTCTTCGCATTGAGTGGCGTGCCGACATTTCTCGGCACCGCAATCAATGTGATGCTGGTCACTGTCGCTGCCGTCATCGTCATCCTGATCCAGTATCGCGATTTCACGCGGATGGTCGAGGCGCAGAAGCGGACCGAGATGCTGAGCAACGAGAACCTGCGTCTCGCCAATCTCGACAGCCTTACCGACCTGCCCAACCGCCGCGCGTTCTTCGCCCATCTGGACAAGGCGTTCGAAAGAGCTCAGTTGCAGGGAAGCCGTCTCGCGCTGGGCATCATCGATCTTGACGGTTTCAAGCCGGTCAACGACCTCTATGGCCATGCGACTGGAGACAAATTGCTCATCGAAGTGGCCGCTCGGCTTTCCTCGATCTGCTCCTCCGAAACATTTTTCATGTCACGCCTCGGCGGCGACGAGTTCGCCTACGTGATCATGGATGCTCCCAATGACGCTGCGCTGGTCGCACAAGGCCACGAAATCGCGGCCATGCTGCGTGCGCCGTTCATGCTTTCAGAGGCTACAGTACAAATCTCCGGTTCGATTGGCATCGCGGTCCATCCCGAAATGGCCGCCTCGTCTCAGCAACTGTTCGAACGCGCAGACTATGCGCTCTATCATGGCAAAGACGCGAAACGGGGCAGCGCCATGCTGTTCTCCGCCGAACACGAGGCCCAGATCAACAGCGATGCTCGCATTGAGCAAGCCCTCAAGCGTGCGGATTTCGAGCAGGAGCTCTCAGTCGTGTTCCAGCCGATCGTCGATATCCGTTCGCACGATACGGTCGGCTTCGAAGCGTTGGCCCGCTGGACCAGCCCGGTGCTCGGCAAGGTGTCACCTGGCATGTTTATCCCCATCGCTGAGCGGGCGGGCATCATCAGCGTGTTGACCCAATCGCTCTTGAAGAAAGCGCTGGCCACGGCGTCGGAATGGCCCGCCAATCTACGCCTTTCTTTCAACCTGTCGGCTGTCGATCTCAATTCCGCCGAAGGGGTGCTTGGCATTGTAAGCATCATCGAAGGCAGCGGTTTCGATACCCGCAGGCTCGACCTCGAGATTACAGAGACGGCATTCACCCATGATTTCGCGCAGATACATCGATCCGTCGAAACGCTGCGTCTTCTCGGCTGCGGCATCTCCCTGGACGATTTCGGTACCGGTTATTCGAGCTTGTCGCGTCTGCATGCCTTGCCGCTCACCAAGATCAAGATTGACCGGAGCTTCGTGACGGACCTGCACAAGAGCCAGAACAGTAGGAAGATCGTGAAGTCGCTGCTGGCGCTCAGCCGGGACATGGGGCTGGACTGCGTAATCGAAGGTGTGGAGACGCAAGAGGAGATGGCTGCGCTTCAACGGCTGGGAGGGCTGCTGGTCCAAGGCTATTTCTATTCCCCGCCGATCCCGGCCGACAATGTTGCCGCTTATCTGAACGACACCGGGGTAGTTGCGATCAGCGCGTGACGGGCGCCCAATCCTCACCAGCAGTCGGGCCGCGCTGTCCTCCGTCAGGGGTTACCGGACAGTTTGAGGTGATTGCATAAGAGAGTTTGCGGCTCATCGTAACCCAATGGAGGGTATGATGAGACAGCGAGACGAGCAGGCTCCGCAGCGTGCAGAGGAAGCCGCCAAGGATAAGGGCCCGGCGGTCGCCCGCCGAGCCCTTGCCGCAGTGATCAACGCCCTCGATCCTTGCAAACCGGCGCCGTGCTGCTTCTAGTCGTTACCGCACGCGCCCGGGCTGCGCCCCAGCATCCGCATCGCGCTTAGCGGCAGTTGCACCGTACGTTCTTCGCCGGGAGGCGGACGTGAACGACGGAGTTGCTGTAGACGGTGCGCGGCTTCAGGTGCACGACCTTGTTCACGACGCGCGTCGAATGCAGGTTCACCGTCTGGTGATAGACCCGCGTGACCTGGCGGACGTGGACGACCGGCTGGTGGTAGCGGGTGTTCACGACGCGCTTGATGCGGCGCTGGTAGGTGGTCTTGCGGACGTTCTTGTAGACGGTCCGCGACGCGCGCGAGACCGAGCGCGTCGACTTGCCCCTCACCGTCTTCACCGATACGACTTTCTCGCTCTTGCACTTGGCGCAGTCGGACCGCGCCTCGGCCTGCACCGGTGCCCCGATCAGCATGGCCGCCGCCATCGCCGAAGCCACGAAGAGCGATTTGTACGCAAACATAGGACTCTAGCCTCCCGTTATTCCGATTGCTGACGTGCGTCCATTTCGGAAGCGCACGGACAATGTTAACGAGAGGCTTCCGCGGGCACTAGATCCGGCTACGCATCGAACCTCGTTTCTGAATGGCGGCGCGCCCTTGCGGCCACACCTTCGCATCGTTCGCGAACATCAGATATGCGCTGGGCGAAACGCTTATCGATGCGAATTGATTGAAATAGTTTCGCCATTAAGTCACAAATATTCTGCAGACTGAATATATGTTGAATTTCAATGTGTAGTGAATTTCAGCTCTCATTCGTACTTCAGTTGCGTATGTTTGGTTGATGCCAATGGTCATTCAGCGCTTCGACGCACCGACCACGGGGTGGGTTCTCGGGCTTATGGTCTTGTCCGGGGTCGCTCTGGCGGGCGTCGTGTCGCAGCGCCGACTCCATTCTCGGATCCTGCTGTCACAACCCACCCCTCGGGCGGGTCTGGTCGGCTCGCTCGGTGTCGTGGAGGCGATCACTGCCTTCGGGCTCGCAGCGATCCTCGCCCTTCTAACGTCGACACTGGCTCTTGTGAGCTTGGCTCAACCCGCCCCTTTGATGGATGCAGCACGGGCCTACAGTTTCGTGCGCCTTGTCGCCGACAGCGGTGCTACGTTTTTTGTAGTGTCCTGCTTGATCCTGCTAGGGAGCGCATATTCAGGTCGCCGATCCGCGTACCTGAGGCAGCTCGACAAGGCTCGAGGCGAATACCTGTCGTCGCTCAAGCAGCAGATTGTAATCAACCGCACCCATGCTCATGTCGACGACGACGGTCCCACTCGGACCCTTCGCGAGACCATCCGTCAGCTCGAGGATGGATTCCTAGAGCTGTTGCGCTACAGGCCGCAAGCTGCCGAAGAGCTCAATGCCCTGTATGATGCTCTCACCAAAGCGACGGAGGAACTTGTCGCGCGTGAGCTGGAGCGGCGCACGTCGCATGTCGATCTCTATGGCGAAGAGATCCTGAATGGCCCGCAAGAACGCCGAGGGGCACAACTCGGCTATCTGTGGCGTTCTCGATTTGGCATTCGCCATCTCATGAGGGCGCTTGGCATTCCTGGTCGCATTCTGTTCGCTTCAGGTCTGTCCTATGTTTTTCTTTTGGTTCTGGTGATGTCGCTCGATCCGGGGCGTCCTTCCACCGAGACAAACGCCCACGAATTAGCTCTGGAGGGCCACAGCCTTCGAACTGCGTTGTGGGCTCCAGAATTGGCTCCTTGGCCACCGATGATGGCAGAAGCTGCCCCCACCGCTGCTCAGGCAGATCCGGTAGTGATGGCAGCAGCCGAAGCGCAGCCGGACGCGCTTCCAATAGAAGCCTATGACGAGTCATCGGGAGCATTTCGTGTGGGCACATTGCAGTCGGATGCGCCCGCCCGCCACCATCCAGCGGCACTGCGTCGCCTGCAACGGGCTCGACTTGCCAAAGATTCCATAGCTGTGTCGCTCGAACTCCTCGAGCTGGGCCGGGTCAGTGAGGCACGTCGGAAACTCCGACGATTGGCGGAGAGCGGTGATCATGACGCGGCGCTGGCGCTCGGTGCCACATACGACCCCATGGCGATCGGGGCGCATGGCTCCAAGAACGGGAGTCTGGATCCACGGCGTGCCGTCTATTGGTACCGCAAGGCGCATCAGCTCAATCGCTAGCGTCGCTCATGCAATCCCGTCTAGCGAACCTACCGGCAAATGCACTGGATCTGCTTAACGGCGTCCTGAAGTTCTAGCAGCCTTGCGCGCGTTGCCACGTCCGACTGCTGAAAGCACGCGCGCTCTTGCTCCAGCCGCGCAATCTCGACCAATTTGGGATCGGGGGAAAAGCCAGTTTTCTCCTTGGTGCGTTCAAGATCGAGGCGCTCGACCATGCAGCTCATGGGTTCGGGAGCAACCATCAGCCGGGGCTCGATGGGAGCACCGGTCGGTGGCTTGCGCGCATGGGCAACTTTCGGAGATTTTGGCGGCAGGCGTACATTCTTGATGTATCGCTTTGAGGCATCCGTCTCACGGTCGGTCCGGTAATGTCCGCAGCCGCTAGCTGTGAGGCCGAAGCCGAGAACTATTGCGACGGAGATCCGTCGGATCCGCAGCGGTTTGTTCATAGGAACGCTCGTCACGAAATCGCCACCATAAAAAAAATGCGCTGGATTTTTATTCCCAAAACTGCAGGTGGACCGGGAATGACGCTGATGGATTTTGCGCCCGCGTCGTTTGGAGTTATTGCTGATACAGGTTAAAATTTCGCCCAATTCATCTGCGTGATTGGCAATGTTCGTCCTCGGCAGCGGGATAACACTACGAAGAGCTTTGCTGTTGTGTGTTTCCTGAATTAAATCAAATTGGTTGGGCTCGGTGCTGACGGGCGAGGGTAAAATAACCAGTGCAAAACGAAAGCCACATACCTTGAGTTTTCAGGCGTCGGTCGGGACGAGGCTCTCGGCGGCTGCCTGCGCGGTATCCCGCTGGACCTCAGAGCCGTGATGCTGTCCTTGAGAACATCGCGTCCATCTCGGCGATGCCGTCTTCCATGGCCTTGTAGCCGCGATGGCCATCACGCCGTCGCTCGGATACGCCGTGCGCGCGTATCGCGACGCTCAGTTGGGGAAATCGGCTCTTATGCGAAGTGCATGAAAGAGTTCAGCATCCGTGTACATGGTGCCGGCCACCTCAATCGCCGGCCAATAACCTTCAGACAGGCTCGTCAGGGCCTTCGCGACAGCCTCGCTGAGCATCATAGGGATGGCTCGACTGTAAAAATGCGACGGCTGTGCGCTCGGTGACCAATGCGGTGCGAAGAGCACAATCGTGTAAAATGGGGTGTCAAGCGGCATCCCTCGCTCCGTGCCTCTACGATGGTGAGCTAGAATCTATAGGATAGGGAAAGCGATCCACTTGTCTGTGAGCCGCCGGAATACCCGATGTATGTTCCCTTGACGGTCAGGTCGAGGCTTTCACCGATCCGCGATTTCAGACCTAGATCAAGCTGGACACTCTCCGGCGGTGCCGCCAGGCCTTCGACATCCCAGCGGAAGCCCGGGGCGGCGAGCGAATAGCCCGTGAGCCCCCTGTCGGCATTGAGCTCGCGGGAGTAGGCGGCGTGGGCAAAGGTGTTGATCCAAGCGTTGGCGCCGAGATTGACTGCACTCTCGATTCGCAGTCCCGACACCAGCACGCGCGAATTCACCTGCTCGCGATCGTAGTAATTGCCATAGATCGCGTTTTCTTCGGACCAGCCGGGTTGAATGAGCGTATCCAGCCGGAACGCCGCAAACGGTGTGACGCTGAAGCTATTGATCTGTTGGCGGTAGCCGACCTCCAGTGTGGAGCCGACACCGTACGCCCTGTAGTCGCCTGATACGCGCCTGCCGAGTGCCGCCCTGTTCATCTCGTTGCGATACGCGCCCGCTGTCAGCAGTGCTTTGCCGTAAAATCCGAGCTCCGACCAAGCCATGCCGTACGCCGCAGCTGTTGCGCCATCCACGGTACCGCTCGTCCAGCGCTCCGGCACCGAGAACGTCAGGTGGTTCACGTCGATTGCAGCGCCCAGCAGTGCATTCGGGCTCACGCGCTTCTCGTAGCCAGCAGCCAGCGAGCTGATGATTTGCCGTGTCGTCGCCGTATTTGGATTGCCGTCATGATCGCCTTGGCGGTACGTAGCGCTCCCCCAGGCACGGCCATCGATACGGCAGTCCGGACGAGACACGTTGCGCCGGGTTTGATCACAGAACGCCATACTGTCGACACCCGACAGTACCGTCGAGCCAAATTGAGCGCGAGCGTCGAGCGTCACCTGCTGGGAAGCAACCACACCCTCGCCAGTCAGCGAGTCGTAGGCCATCTGTAGTCCCGCGATCGTCGGAATGCGAAGCAGTTCATCGGCAATCACCTGATATACCGGAATGCCTGCAGCCTGGATCCTGTTGACGGCATCACCGTAGGCCGCCGCATTCGGCGTTAGTCCCGCAGGATTGTAGTCGATCGCATAGTTCAGATAGAGCGTATTGCCGATGATTTCGAGCGAGGGCGCGAACACGGCGGTATCGGATGGCGTACTCGATACCAGCCCCGGATAGATGGCTATGCCGTTGTCGATGATGCCACCGGTTGCCGTCATCAGAGCAACCTGGAAGCTGCCGGCCTTGCCTGCGCCTGTGCTGGGCTCTAGGGTGACGAACCCGCTCAACGTCGCGGTGCCGCTGACAGAGACAAAGTCGGTGAAATCGGCTGCAGCACTGCCAGGCTGAAAACCGATATTCGCGACGAGATGTCCGCCGGCTCCTTGAATGTAGCTGCCCGTAATGGCCGTCACCCCGTGGGCGTTGCTCGCGGACATGACCACATCGACACCGCCCGGAGAAAAGTATCCGTGATTGGTGAAGTTTCCTCCGCCCAAATCAACGACCGTTCCGGCGATATAGTGAGAGCCGGCACCATTGAGCAGCGCATTGGTGCCCGAACCTAGCGCGATGCTGCCGATGATCGTCGCGCCATTGAGGTTCTGGATGCTGTCATTGCCCGTCGTACCGGAAATGACTGTGTCGGAGATACCGCCTGCAGTCGCTATGACCGCACCGCCGCCGGGTCCCGATCCCTGATCGTTGACGACGAGGTTATCGCCTCCTCCAATCAGAGAGATCGCCCTGCCACCCGCGCCACCGCGGATGAGCCCCGTGTTGCCGACCCTGATGTCCCCTGATCCGGACGTGCCCGTGCTTTCGAGCAGTAGCGCCGTGCAGCCGCCTGCCATGCATAGTATCGAGCCATCGCTATTGTCGACTTCGACATCCTGCGCGCGGCCTAGCGGGGACAGACTGCGCGCGACGATGCCGATCGAGCCAATGCCGGTCGTTTCGATGCGACCGCCGATATTGCTCACCGATATGGCACCTGCGTCACCCGAGCCGGGGAGTGTCAAAGCGTGAACACGGGAGACGGCTACAATGGCGTGGGCATTTGCGCCGTATGTCAGGATAGTGCCGGTGTTGGCCACGACGACACCGCCAGCATCACGATCGGACGCATAGCTTAGGGCCATGACGCCCGCCGAGTTGACGCCGCTCGTCGTCAATGCGGCAGTATTCGTGACGCTGACCGCGTCCGATCCGCCCGACTGAGAGCCGGTTGGCAGTCCGTCCCAGAACACGTCTTGCGCGCGATAGTTGGGGAGCCCGTGCACGCCGCCAATGCTGAGTGCGGTAATGGCATCGGATCGTGCGCCACTCGTCTGAATGCTACCGGAATTGTTGACGATCACCTCGCCGCCGGACCCGCCGATGAAGTTTTGCAGCCCAGTGTCCGCACCAGATGCGCCGCTTGCACCGAAACCACCTTGCGACCATGTCACCCAGTTGATGCAGGCATCGACGGTCCCATTGATGATGATCGGGAAGCAGTTCGACCCACCGCTGCCACCCACGCCACGCGCGCCACCAGCGCCCACGGTGCCGCCGTCGCCACCGATGGCCCCCAGACTCTGAGCGACGATGGCGGAGACAAACTGTGTTCCCGTGGTGATCAGTTGCTGCGCATTGAATACGGTTACACGGCCGCCACTACCGCCAGCGGCGCCATTGCCGCCGCTCCCACCGGTCCCACCGTCGCCGCCAGCGCCGGAAGTGCCGACAGCACTCGTATTGAAGCCGGAGACGTTGCCGGCCATACTGCCGGTTCCGCCTTCTCCGCCGATGCCGCCCTGGCCGCCACGCCCACCGATGCCGCCCAGACTTTCTGCCCAGATGGCTGTCTCTCCGGCAACGATCCGGCCCAGGACATCAACGGTCGTTACAAGTACCGTGCCTCCGTTGCCGCCCATGCCGCCGTCGCCGCCGGTGCCGCCGATACCCGCATGGCCCCCCGCACCACCGCTGCTTGCCGTGCTCATGAACGCTTCGTTGGTGATGGCTTCGCCGCTCGCGCCGGTACCGCCCCTGCCGCCAGTGCCACCCTGTCCGCCGGTTCCACCTCGACCGCCGCTGCTGGTTGCCTTGACGCCGATACCGCTGACCGTCAGCTCGCCCGATCCAAGGGTTATCGTAACGGCGCCACCGTCGCCGCCTGTTCCTCCGGCACCACCGGTGTAGCCAACACCGCCTTGGCCGCCCTGAGAACCGTCGGTGCTCATGATCGCGCCGACGTAGTCCGTGGTGGCGTTGCCGGCGCCGCCATTGCCGCCCTGACCGCCCGTACCACCTCGACCGCCAGTGCCGCCTTGCCCGCCGATGCTCGACACGACGTGGCCATTGTCAGCATTCGCGGCAGCGATCGTTGCATCAAGCGTCACCGGCCCACCGACACCGCCGACACCGCCAGTGCCACCCGTACCGCCTTTTCCTCCTTGGCCGCCGGTGTTGCCCGGTGCAACAACGACGACTGGCCAGAGATTTGTAGACTGCACGCCGCCGACCGCATCCGCTCCGCGTCCGCCTTGCCCACCTGTGCCGCCCTGGCCACCTGTACCGCCCTGACCGCCCGCGGAATTGAGTGATGAGATCGTTTCGGTGGTGGCCGTCCCCGCATTGAGCACCAGGGAGACGAGCCCGCCAGAACCTCCCAGATCGCCGCTCCCCCCTGCGCCACCTTGCGCACCCGTACCACCACGGCCACCTTGGACTGCATACGCGGCCGTATTCGGCAACACGAGCGGCGGGAAGATGAGGACGTTGAGTGTCGGCAACGTACCGATGACGGAGGGACCACCTTGCCCGCCCACACCACCCGTGCCGCCGATCTGCGCAACGCCTCCTTGGCCGCCCGTCCGGCCGATCGTAATGGCGGTTCCGGGCATGGCGATCGTTGTTGCACTGATCAAATACACGGCAGAACTCGCCGCGAGACCTGCGTTACCACTTGCGCCGTTCGGCACGATGCTGCTGACGGACGAGACGGCGAGCGTGGCGGTGCCCTCACCGGAGAGTTCGAGTGCAAAATTGCCGCTCGTCACTGTATTTGTTGGCGACGTGAACGGGGTGCCGTTGATCGA
>CAUJKI010000251.1 GCA_963205015.1 Pseudomonadota bacterium | reverse complement strand
CCGGAGCCGCCGCACTGGTGGCAGACCGCTATCGATCACCTCGCGCGCGAGACGGCGCGTTCGGGACCCGGTAATCGCGCGGTGTTGGGACGGCTGTCGGAACTGCTCTTCATGGAGGTGCTGCGCTGGCAGCTCACCTACATCAGCGACGGTCATAGCGGCTGGCTCGCGGGGCTGAACGATCCGCACGTCGGCCGCGCGCTGGCAGTGATGCATGCCGAGCCGGCGCGCGCATGGACGGTCGAGATGCTGGCGCAGGAGGCCGGCGCCTCGCGATCGGCGCTCGCGAAGCGCTTTGTCGAGCTCATCGGCGAGTCGCCGATCCAGTATCTCGCGGGCTGGCGCATGCAACTCGCACGGCGCCTGCTGCGTGAAAGCAACGCCGGGCTGGCCGAATTGGCATCGCGCGTTGGTTATGAATCCGAAGCGGCCTTCAGCCGCGCCTTTCGCCGCGCCGTCGGCATGCCGCCAGCGACATGGCGGGATGCCAACGCCGTGGTCGCTGAGAGTGTGGAAGGTTGAAGTGGACGGACTTGCCAGGGATCGCTGTGCCTCGGCTTTCGATCGCCTTGACCCATCCTCGCGTCGACGAGACTACACGGACCGACGCGGGGCAATGAACTCAACGAGACAAATGAGGAGGGAACGATGTTTCGACAGATTACCGTGATCAGCCAGGAGGTTTTTAGCGAAGGCGGGCGCGAGTTGGCAAAGCCCTGTAGGCGCGTTGCTGCGTGCGGGGTTCTTCACAATCCTCATGCCGGCAAAGCCCCCATCGACGACTTCACCGGTCTGGTCGAGCTTTCGGTGGAGGCTGGAAAGGTGCTTTCGGCGCGCGCGATCGAGGCGCTCGGTCCCTTGAAGCCGCGCGGGTACGGCAAGGCGGTCATCGTCGGGACTGGCGGCGACCTGGAGCACGGCGCCAGCATGATCCATGTACGCATCGGACTTGCCATGCGTCAGGCTGCAGGCGGTGGGCCGGCATTGATCCCTGGCAATGGCAAGGTCGGTGGACCCGGCACACCGATCGATGTCCTTTTCGGCGGGCTCGAGGATGCGTGGGACTACGATGCCATGGACACGATGACGGTCTCCGTGCCCGACGCGCCGCGCGACGACGAGATTCTACTGATCGTCGCTTTCCTCGGCGGAACGCGCCCGAATGCGCGGATCAAAGGTGCCTCGTCCGAACAGGTGGCCGAGGTCATCCGAGCCATGCGGGGCGGTGCCGAGCTGCGCAAGGGATCTTAGTACGCGGGAAGAAGCATATTCAGGTCGGGACAGAGGATCGTCTTGGCGCATCCCGATACGCGATCGGCGCGTCGAGACCGTCGAAACATCGACCTCACGCCTGTCCTGCCGACCTGACGCGGCCGCTGAAAAGCGACATTCGGGCCGTCGCTTGCTGCAGCATTGTCTCGATGGTCGGTGATGCCAGTACGAGGCCGAGCACCACGAGTGCTGCAGACGCCAAGCCTACGTCCATGCCGGCAAGCAGGAGGAGCAAGGGATAATGCAGAATGTATAGCGAATAGCTTCCATGGCCTGTGCGTGCCAGGGCACGTATCGTCAGTGCAATCGGCTTGAAGCGCAGGAACTGCTGCAGCGGAGCGAGCTCCCGCAAGATTACCAGGCAAGCGATTGCAGCCGCGACCCCGAGGCCTGCGCACAAGGTGCTGAGAGTGGCAGAGCGAAGAACCGTCGACATCGCCAGTAGCATCAAGAGACCGCCTGCAATGATCGTGATGCACCTCATTTCGCGTGCCCGCTCTCCGGCTGCCCAAGCGAAGATGTACCCGGCGAGCCAAACAGGCCAAAGCGTCGCGAACTGCAGCAGAGGATTGGGCAGCAGCCAATTCAGGCAAATGGCCACCGGCCCAATGAGCATCGCGGAGATCATGGCCATCTCGTGCGACCGCAGGCGAGGCGGAACCATAGGGAGGACTGCAAGATAGAGAACAGGCAATGCGAGGTAGTACCAGACCTCGTAGGACAGGCTCCAAAGCGGGCCATTGCCGGCGAATGGTATTACGAGCGAGCCCGGTACCGCTGCAGAGGTCTGCAGGAAGGCCAGGTTGCCGAGCAGTGTGAGGAGCGACCGCGCTTGATCGGGCATCGCAAGCGAAGCGGTCAGGGCGAAGCTCCATAAGAGGGAGAACCAGTAGATCGGCAGAATTCGACGCGCCCGATGGCGCAGATACGTAACCCACGGCGTCTTGCCATTCGGCAGCGTCAGGCGACAAACGGAGATCGCGATGCTCCAGCCGGAGATGAAGAAGAAGAACATCACGGCCTCGACGTTCAACTCCGAGACCAACGCTGATGCCTTGATGAGGACGGCGTAGTCGGCAAAAAGCCGCTCGAGCGCTTTCCCGTAGAATACCGTTACGTGATGCCAAAGCACGACGAGCGCGGCGAGGCCGCGGCCAGCATCGAGATAGATGTACCGTGAGCCTACCGGTGAGAGCATAGTGGAATATTTGTTTTCTGAGCCAGCCCTTGAAATAGAACGTTCGCGAGAATGCTCGTTCCGTGGGCATTCAAGTGCAATCCGTCGTAAGTGAGGGATGGAGCGAGCGCATCCCCGCCGAAAAGTCCGGTGATATCGACATACTGAGACCGTAGCGCCACCATCGCAGACTTTATTGCCTCATTGGTCTGCCTGATAAGAGCATTGCTCGCCTTGCCGGTCATCTCGTTCTCGATGACCGGCAGGATCGACAGGACCACGACGAGTGCGCGGGGCTCACGTTCTTTTACGGCGCTGACGAAACTCCCGATCGATCGGGCAACCTCAAAGGGCGTTGCGCCGTCGCGCAGATCATTGATTCCAATCATCACGATCACGCGCGAAGGCGCGCGCGATGCGACTGCCGAAGCATGGTCTGCGTCGAGAGCGGCCGATTGCATCCCCGGTATGGCGAGACTGAGCGCGCACGCACCAGCCGGCATACCCGCGAGTATGCTGTCGCCGACAAGCAGAACAGGTCCCCCCTCGTACACGAGCCCAGCCACCTTCAGCATCATGCCCTGGCGCTTGAAGGGTAGCCAAGACCAATGATAGGTCGCGAATACGGCCCAGGATGCAATCAAGATACCAGCAAGTATCCCCGCTTTGGTAATGCGCATCCTTGAGCTCGCCACCGCCGTCGTGGATCTCACCTGTACGCTACGGCCTTGATGGCGTCCTGGATCTCATCCTGACCGGGGATGACGATGCGCTCGAGCGTGTCGTTGTAGGGCATGGGGACGTCGCGCATGCCGATGCGTGCGATGGGCGCGTCGAGATAGTCGAAGGCCTCCTCCTGCACGACGGCGGCGACCTCGGCGCCGAAGCCCCACTTCTTCCAGCCCTCGTGCGCGATCACGAGACGGCCGGTCTTCTTGACGCTGTTGATGATCGTCTCGGTGTCGAGCGGGCGCAGCGTGCGCGGGTCGATCACTTCGACGTCAAGACCTTCGCGCGCGAGTTGTTCGGCCGCGCGTAGCGCCGGCGCGACGAGAGCCAGCGTCGCGACGACGGTCACGTCCTTCCCAGGCCGCTTGATGTCTGCCTTGCCGACGGGAATCGCGTACTCGATGGCCGGCACAGGCCCCTTGGTCTGCACGTAGAGCAGCTTGTGCTCGCAGAAGATGACGGGATTGTCGTCGCGCACGGCGGCGGCGAGCAGGCCCTTGGCGTCGTAAGGCGTCGACGGCGCCATAACGACGAGGCCGGGTACGTGGCAGAACCACGCTTCGAGCGACTGCGAGTGCTGCGCGGCCAGGCGCACGCCGCCGCCCTGAGGTCCGCGGAAGACGACCGGAACTTTCGGAACGCCGCCGAGCATGTAACGGAACTTCGCCGCCTGGTTCACGATCGGGTCGATCATGTGCGTGATGAAGTCGAAGATCTGGATTTCGGCGATCGGGCGCATTCCGGTAATGGCTGCGCCGACGGCCGAGCCCGCGATCGCCATCTCCGAGATGGGTGTGTCGCGCAGGCGTTCCTTGCCGTACTTCTCCTGCAGCCCGCGCGTCGCCGCGAAAATGCCGCCGATCTTGCCGACGTCCTCGCCCATGACGAAGACGCGGGGATCGCGCGCCATCTCCTGGTCGATGGCCTCGCGGATGGCTTCGCCATAGCCGAGCTCGCGCGCGCTCTCGTGCCCTGGGCCGGGCTCGGGACCGAAGTCGTGATGCGGCGCCGTCACGGCTTCCTCGAAGACCGCGATCGTCGGTTCGGCGGCGAGCTTCGCGGTCTCGACGGCTCTGGTCAGCTCGGCTTCGACGGTGTCGCGGATCTGGGCGAGGCGTGCCTCGGTAACCTGTCGCTCCTTGAGGCGCTCGCCGACGCGGCGGATGGCGTCGCGCTCCTCGCGCCAAACGCGGTCCTCGTCCTCGCCACGGTAGGCTGGGAGATTGGCGCGCATGGAATGGTCGCCCCACCGCCAGGTGATGCACTCGATGAGCGAAGGCCCTTCGCCGTTGCGGGCGCGCGAGGCGGCTCGGCTCACGCTGTCGTAGACCGCGAGGACGTCGTTGCCGTCGATGGTCTCGCCGGGCATGGAATAGCCCGCGGCGCGACGCGAAAAGCGGTCGATGGCGGCGACGTCGGTGATGCGCGTCGAGAGACCGAACTGGTTGTTCTCGAGCACGAACACGACGGGGAGCTTCCACACGCCGGCCATATTGAGAGCTTCGTGGAAAATACCCTCGTTGGAGGCGCCGTCGCCGAAGAAGACGACGCAGATCTGGCCGCTGCCGCGCAGCTTCGCCGAAAGCGCCGCGCCCGTGCCGAGCCCGATACCGGCACCGACGATCCCGTTGGCGCCAAGGATGCCGCGCTCGATGTCGGCAATGTGCATGGAGCCGCCGAGGCCCTTGGAGTAACCCGTCTCGCGGCCGAAGAGCTCGGCGGCCATGCGGGTGAGGTCGGCGCCCTTGGCGATGCAGTGCCCGTGCCCGCGGTGATGGCTGACGATGTAGTCCTTGTCCTCGATGGCCGCGCAGGCGCCGACGGCGATCGCCTCCTCGCCGACATAGGAGTGCGCCGTGCCCTTGACGAACCCTTCGAGGAACAGCTCATGGACCCGTTGGTCGAAGCGCCGCACGCGCTGCATCTGCTCGTAGAGACGCTCGAGCAGGGGCGTGTCGATCGTCTGGGCGTCCATGGGCATTTCCTCCGCGGGCAGTCGGGATTTTTTCCTTGGTGCGATCGTATCCGATAGGCCCGATTTGGGAAGATGCATTGGCGAGATGCACGAACGCGCGTGCCGCGCAGCACGGGAATCTATATGATCACGGCAACGACGAAATCAGCTCCCGGAAACGCCTGCCATGACCATGATTTACGATCCGGCCCACCCAATCGTGCGCGCCGATCCTTATCCGGCCTACGCCCGCTTGCGGGAGGAAGATCCGGTGCACTGGCACCCGGGACTGAGGTGCTGGATCCTGACCCGCTACGAGGATGTGGCGGCGGCGCTCTCGGGCCCGTCCATGAGCCCGGACCGGCTGACGCCGTTCTATGCCGCATTGCCCGAGCAGACGCAGAGCCTGCTCGCCGAGATGATGCGCTACCTGAACCTGTGGATCGTATTCCGCGACCCACCGGCGCACACGCGGCTTCGCGGGCTCGTCGCCAAGGCCTTCCTGCCCGGCACGATCCTCGGCTTCAAGCCGCTCATCGAGAAGATCATCATGCGACAGCTCGATCGGCTTGTCGAGAAGGACGAAGCCGATCTCGTGGCCGACTTCACCATGCCGCTGCCGGCGCTCGTGATCATGGCCATGATGGGTGTGCCTGAGGACCGTCTCTACGACGTCAAGGGCTGGTCCGACGACATCATGCTGTTCATCGGGACGGCACGCGCGACGCCAGACAAGTACGAGCGGGCGCGCCGTGGCGCCATTGGGATGGCCGCCCTCTTCCGCGAGGAGATCGAAAAGCGCCGTGCCGCGCCGGGCGACGATCTCTTGAGCCTGCTGATCGCCGCCCGCGATGAAAAGGATCGCTTGAGCGAGGACGAGCTGGTCGCGACGGCCATGCTGCTGCTGTTCGCCGGCCACGAGACGACGACCAACCTGCTCGGCACCGCGACGCTCACCATGATGCGCAATCCGCATGAGCGCGCGCGCCTTGCGGCCAATCCGGACATGATCTCGACGGCCGTCGAGGAATTCCTGCGCACGGAGGCGCCGACCAATGCGATGGGCCGCGTCGTGCGCAAGACGCACGAGGTGCGCGGCGTCACGCTCAAGGAGGGCGACCGTCTTTTCGCCGTCATCAATGCGGCCAACCGGGACGGGAGCCAGTTCCCCGATCCCGACAGGATCGACCTCGCCCGCCAGCCGAACCGTCATCTGACCTTCGGTCAGGGCGCGCACTTCTGCCTCGGCGCTCAGCTTGCACGGCTCGAGGCGCGCATTGCGATCCCGCAGCTCATCGAGCGCTTTCCGAACATGTCGCCCGGCTCATCGCCGCCCGTCTGGCTCGACAGCCTCGTCATGCGCGGACTAAAATCTTTGCCGGTGAAGACGGGGCGATAGAGGGCGGCCGCGGGAGTGCCGTACGGCCTGAAAACTCACCAAAACCTGACTTGACCGCCGCTTGATCTGCTATCGTACATTCGGTTTTCCTGCCTCTCTCGGGATCGGGCGAAACCGATGCTCACGCGGAAGCAGCGGAATGTAAAGCTTACGGCACTGGTGTTCGGGCTCCTCCCGTGCGTCGTGGGGCTTGGTGCGGTCCAGGCCCTGCGGTGGTCCGACACGGTTTGGCTATCGACCGGCGGCGGGTTCTGGCCTGTCGTTCTCGCCGGAATCTCAGTCGCAATCCTGATCAGACTTTTGTTCTCCGATTTCGAGGATCGGACGAGTGGCACTGCGGCTTGGCTCACACTCGTGAGCGCATGGTTCTTCGGTCCCGCATGGGTGACGGCTATTCAGGTTCCCTATGCCGCGGCAGTCGTCGGCAGGGACGGGAGCGTGCACAATGTGCGCGAGACGGCCCGCCATCCGGAGTACAGGGTCTGGTTCCTGACGGACCGTCCCGGCACGCGGATCGTGCACAACGTGGCGGGCAAGGTCACAGCGACCTCGGTCGAGGTCGAGTATGCTTATGCGGATGCCTACATCGCCACGCGCCGGCATGGCGAAGACCTTTCCGAGCCGCTTGTCCGCGGTGCAGTCATGGTTTTGGACGAGGAAGCTCGACGGACGCGCGCATCGAAAATTGCGCTGTTCGAGGACCGCACGACCCAGGAGCGCGTGATCGAGAGGATCTGCCGTGCGACGGTGGGCGACCAGAGCGGATGCCCTCTCAAGATCAAGCTCACACCTCAAGTCGAGGCGACGGCGCTCGGCGCGGTCTGGAGCCGCTACTACTCCGAGAAAGAGGCGATTGCTGAAAAGTACTTGCCGACGCTTGTGCACCTGTTGACGAAGTCCGACTCCTCGATCGCCGATACCAATAGCGTCTTCGCTCTCCTGCTGGAGCTTGCCGAAGATGTTGCACCGCTTTCTCAGGTAGCGCAGAAGCCCTACTTTCTCAGCGACGATCAGTTCAGCGAGCTGATCCGGCGTATCGTGATCTCACCGGGATGTGGCGACGAGGCTGTTGCGATTCTGTCCAAGGTGAATCGCTTGTCGCAGGCGCAACGTCAGGAGCTACGCGCCAAGGCATTCGGCGAGGCAAGTATCTCGAAGATCATCGAACAAGCAGGCCCGCTGCGCATTACCGATGCCGACATCGCTCAATTGGCGCCGCGAATGCGTTCTGCGTTTATGGCTGATCCGGGCGTCGCGGTGCACGCTCTGAAGGTCTTCGGTGAGCGCTTGCCTGCCGAGACACAACGCGATGCCGTCGACCGGATCGTGGCGGCAAAGGCGTCGTATGCCCTTTCGGCGCTGTCCCATTTCAATTTCTCTGACGACCTTCGCGGCGAGCTCATGAAGAAGGTACTCGCGGATGCAGTTTATGAGGATTTCTCGGTCGCCGGCCTGACGAAGGAGAGCCTGCAGTCCGTTCTCATTCCTGCGGAGCTGAAGTTGCTTATCGCGAAGGCCATCAGGCAGAGCGATACGTCCAAGAGATGGTTCGAGTTTGCGCTCACGTCGCTGCCAATAAGCGCGATGACGCTCGACGAGCGTCAGTCACTTCTCACGGGGCTGATGTTTGAAAGTCCCAAGGCTGCGATCGAGTTCGTGAGCAAGAACCGAGCCTATCTGGAGCCCGCGGAGGTCAATGAGGTCACGCGCGGCTATGCCCGGACCATCGAGACCGACTTCTGCCTTCACCTGTCACATCGCAACAGGAACTGGCGGGTCGACTATTTCAGCGAGGACCAGCTCCAGATCTTTCGCGATTGCGCGGAGCGAAAATAACTTTTGAGGCCGATGTCTGGCCGGCAGGGAACGTCTGACTACTCCGGGAGACCTCTACGGTGTAGCTTGACGTGATGAAGCTGGTCGGCCGATATGATTCGCCATATGTCCGCCGCGTGGGCGTGGCACTCCATGTTCTTGGCGTGCCCTTCGAGCATGTGTCGCTGTCTCCGTTCTCCCAGGCCGCTGAATTCCGTCAGATCGCTCCCGTGGGCAGGATGCCGGCCCTCGTGCTCGATGATGGAGAGACGCTGATCGAGAGCGCCGCCATCCTCGACTATCTGGATGAAGAGGTGGGGGGCGGACGCGCGTTGACCCCGCGCGGAGGCCCGGATCGTCGCAAGTGCCTGCGGATACTCGCATCGGCGACCGCCGCTTGCGACAAGGCGATTGCCATCAATTACGAGCGACGACGGCCGGCAGAGCTGATCCATGCCGGCTGGATCACTCGGTGCAGAACGCAGTTGGATGCTGCGCTGTGCGAACTGGAGAATTTCCGCATCGAGCTCCGGAATGAGCAGCCGCTCAAGCAAATTGAGATCACGACCGCCTGCGCATTCGCGTATATCAGGCGCGTCGAGCCGGAGGCCGTTGCAGACAGGCAGTACTCGCGGCTCGAACAGTTGAGCGTGGCTTGCGAGGCGCGAGAAGAGTTCAAGGCGTGTCCTCAAATAGTATCGATGCCCGCATCGGGCTTGCCAGCGGGGTAAGAGGTGTAGAGGTTGTCGGCCATTGCCGCACTTCTACGGGATACCGGCGACTTTGATGTGGGGGACAGCATGCTGCCGCTTCTGCGAGAAAAGCTGACCGAGGTGCTGCAGGCCCTCGCACCGCTCGTGGGCATCGTGTGCCTCTTGCTTCTGGCGCTCGTGGATGCACCGGCAGCGCTGATCGGCCAGTTCCTGGCAGGTTCCGCGCTCGTCGTCGCGGGAATGGTACTCCTGTTTGCCGGCCTCGATCTCGGCATACTCCCCATGGGCCGGTTCATCGGCGCGGAGCTGCCAACGAAGGGCTCCATCATGCTGATCGTTGCCGTGGCGTTCGCGATCGGTTTTGCCACCACTGTGGCCGAGCCGGACGTGCTCGTGCTCGCGAGCCAGGTGGATCGCGCATCACGCGGTGCGATCCGCGAGTTTGCCGTGCTCTATGTGATCGCGGCAGGACTTGCGGTCTTCGTCGCGATCGCCATGGCGCGTGTCGTTTACGGCTTTCCGACGGCGTATCTGCTGTCGGCCGCTTATGCGACGATGCTCATCCTCTCCTATTTTGCCCCGCCCGAGTTCGTGGCGCTGGCCTACGACGCCGGTAGCGTCACCACCGGCGTTCTCACCGCGCCGGTGGTGATCGCGCTCGCCATCGGCTTGAGCTCGGTGCTGGCAGGCCGCTCGCCGGTGTCGGACGGCTTTGGGCTGTTGGGCTTCGCGTCCATAGGCCCGATCATCGCGGTGCTGCTGATGGGGATGCTGCCGCGATGAGTGCTGCTTTCCTGATCGATGAAGCGCGGTCTGCGGCCGTGAGCGTCATGATGGCCGTGCTGCCTCTGGCTGGCCTCTTCCTCGCCTTCCAGGTGTTCCTGCTCCGGCTGCCCGGACGGAGCTTCCGCAACATTCTCGCCGGAACGCTGCTGTCTGCTTGCGGCTTGTTCCTGTTTCTTGTCGGCGTCGGCATCGGCTTCCTTCCCGTGGGCCGTGCCATCGGCGAGGCCCTCGGCGCGCTGCCGAACAAGTGGCTCCTGCTGCCGGCAGGCCTCTTTCTCGGTTTCGTCACGACCTGGGGCGAGCCGGCCGTGCGCATTCTGGCCGACCAGGTCGAGGAAGCATCGAATGGCTCCATCCGGCGCTCGCTTGTGCTCCACACAGTTTGCATTGGTGTCGCGTTGTGGGTCGGGCTCGGCCTGCTGCGCATTGGCTATGGCATACCGATTCTCTATCTGCTGGTGCCGGGCTACCTGCTGGTGCTCGTCATCATGTGGTTGAGCGACAGGGACTTCGTGGGTATTGCGGTCGACGCCGGAGGCGTGGCCACCGGGCCCCTTGCCAACACATTCCTACTGGCGCTGGCGCTCGGTACTTCTGCGTCGATCGGCGGCCAGAACCCGCTCGTCAACGGGCTCGGCCTTGTCTCCCTGATCGCGCTCGCGCCCGTGGTATCGCTGATGACCCTGGGTATCCTGATCCGCTGGCGCCGACGTTGAGAGGAGTTGTCAAATGCCAAACGTCTCTCTGATCGTGAGCATTGTCCGCAAGGGATGGGGTGACACGGTGCTGGAGGCCTCCGTCAAGGCCGGTGCCCACGGCGGCACCGTCATGTTTGGGCGCGGCTCGGGTATTCACGAGCAGCAGTCCATCCTCGGGATACCGATCGAGCCTGAAAAGGAGATCGTGCTCACGCTCACCTACGCTGACCAAAGTGAAGAAATACTGCGCGAGATCGTGCGCGCCGCAGAGTTGGAGAAGCCGGGATATGGGCTGGCGTTCGTCGTTCCCGTCAGCAAAGTCGCCGGGGTGCCGCACGTGCCTCCTGCTAACCGCTGACATCCTATCGGTTGGCACCGCAGGGACGTTGCGCCGCGGCCAGCCGATATGCGCGCCCTAAGCCCGCCCCTGCTCCAGCAGCGCCAGCAGAGGCGGTGTTTCGGGGCGAGGGCGCATGACGCCCTCCAATTCCAGCAGGCGTTCCTTGGTCGTCGCGCCGCCGGGCGCGG
>CAUJKI010000250.1 GCA_963205015.1 Pseudomonadota bacterium | reverse complement strand
TCGTCGATGGTCGCCGGCATCTTCCACGCATCGCCATCGGCAATGGCCCGCATAGTGCCGCGCAGAATCTTGCCCGAGCGCGTCTTGGGGAGACGCGGCACCGTCATCACCTGCTTGAACGCGGCCACAGGACCGATCTCGTCGCGCACGAGCTTGACGACCTCGGACTCGATCTCCTTCACGTCGCGGTTTACACCGGCATTGAGGACGATGAAGCCGACCGGGATCTGTCCCTTGAGCTCGTCGGCAACGCCGATCACCGCGCACTCGCCGACATCCTTGTGCTTGGCAACCACCTCTTCCATCTGGCCGGTCGAGAGGCGGTGCCCCGCGACGTTGATCACGTCGTCGGTACGCGCCATCACGAACACGTAGCCGTCCTTGTCGATGTAGCCGGCGTCGGATGTCGTGTAGTAGCCCTTGAAGTCGGTGAGATAGCTCGAGCGGAAGCGCGCATCGTTGTTCCAGAGCGTCGGCAGGCAGCTCGGCGGCAGCGGCAGGCGGATCGCGAGCGTGCCCGTCTCACCGCGCCGCATCTCGTTCCCCTCGGGATCGAGCGCCTGGAGGTCATAGCCCGGCATGGGCACGGTCGGTGAGCCGTACTTCACGGGCAGCGTGCCGAGCCCGACGGGATTGCCCGCGATCGCCCAGCCCGTCTCGGTCTGCCACCAGTGATCGAGCACGGGCACTTTCAGATGCTGCTCGGCCCACTTGATGGTTTCTGGATCGGCGCGCTCGCCGGCGAGGAACAGCGTGCGGAAGGCACTGAGATCATACTTCTTGATCAACTCGCCGTTCGGATCGTCGCGTTTGATGGCGCGGAAGGCGGTCGGGGCCGTGAACATCGCCGAGACCTTGTGCTCGGAAATGACTCGCCAGAAAGCGCCAGCATCGGGCGTACCGACAGGCTTGCCCTCGTAGAGGATGGTGGTCGCGCCGTGGAGCAGAGGGGCATAGACGATGTAGCTATGGCCCACGACCCAGCCAACGTCCGAGGCTGCCCAGAACACCTCGCCGGGGTCGACGCCGTAGTGGTTCTTCATCGTCCACTTCAGCGCGACCATGTGGCCGCCGTTGTCGCGCACTACGCCCTTGGGCGAACCGGTCGTGCCCGAGGTGTAGAGGATGTAGAGCGGATCGGTCGCGGCGACCGTCACGCACTCGGCCTTGTGCCGGCGCTTCTTCGCATCGGCGACGAGGGCCGCCCAGTCATGATCGCGGCCGGCGATAAGGGGGGCCTTTTCCATGGGACGCTGCAAGATCACGCAGTTCGCGGGCTTGTGCGCGGCAAGCTCGATCGCCTTGTCGAGCAGCGGCTTGTAGGGGATGACCCGTGCGCCCTCGATGCCGCAGCTCGCGGTGAGCACGGCGACAGGCTGGCAATCATCGAACCGCGTTGCGAGCTCGTTCGCGGCAAAACCTCCGAAGACCACCGAATGAATGGCGCCGATGCGGGCACAGGCAAGCATGGCGATCACCGCTTCGGGCACCATCGGCATGTAGACGATGACGCGATCGCCCTTCTGCACACCGAGATCCTGGAGCACGGCGCCGAGCGTCGCGACCTCCTCGGTGAGCTCCGCATAGGTGTACGCCTTGACCGTCTTGGTCACAGGACTGTCGTAGATGAGTGCCTTCTGCTTGCCGCGGCCGGCGGCGACATGGCGATCGAGGCAGTTGTAGGCGGTGTTACATTCCGCGCCGACGAACCAGCGGCCGTACTCGCCGAGGTGCGGATCGAAAACCTTGGTCGCAGGCGTCACCCAGTCGATCTCGGTCGCCGCTCTGGCCCAGAAGTTCGCGGGGCAGCGTTTCCAGTCGGCATAGACCTCGGCGTAGCGGCTCACTGTGCGGCCCTCCTGGATTCCTGCAGTATGATCTGTCTTTTCACCACCGATCCGACGCCTGCCGCAACAGGAAAGGCGCAGGTCCGCGAGCATGAGCGGAATGGCCGCTATGAGCGTGCGGCAACCATGCCGCGGAACATTTCGAGCGCTCCTGGTTCGATCTCGAGCGCCAGCAGGCGGGCAGGGTCGACCGGCCCCGGCAGCCTGATCTGGCCCGGCGGGACGCGGGCGAACCCGAGACGCCCATAGTACGTCATGTCGCCAACGAGCAGAATGAGCGCTTCGCCGCCGGCCCGTGCCGCGTCGGCCACCTCCGCGACAAGCCGGCGGGCATAGCCCCGTCCGGCCAGCTCCGGGTCCACGGCAAGCGGCCCGAGCAGAAGCGCTCCGGGGCGGCCACCAATGGTGATCGGGGTCATGCGTACAGCAGCAATGAGCCGGTCACCGACAAGCGCCACGCGACAGTAGGGAGAGAGCTCCGGCGCCCCCTCCCGCACACGATAGGCCGTGCGCGCGAACCGGCCGGGGCTGAACGCCAGCGCCTGGAGCGCCGCGATCCGAGGGAGATCGGCGGGCGCGGCGGGCCGCGTTTCGACGGCAAGCACATCATTGGTCATCAGACGAGCGATCCCGATGCATTCCGGCATCACGTTCCGGATAAGAGAAAGCGCGCCCCGGCCGGGTGCCGGCCAAGGCGCGGGGCCATGCACCTAGCCCCCACGCTTCCCGCCGTCAATCGGACATATGGAGGAGGCCAGACTCGCCGTATGCTTGGCGTTCAGGCTGGTCGGGCCTTGCAACCCTGCGGGGGCGGCGCTTGCACGCGCTGCGTCCGGCCTGTAATGCAGCCAAGCTCTCTCAGGCCACGAGGACGCGCACCACGTGTACAATTGCTCTAAGTGTCCCGGATTCTGCTGCTCCTATCCGGTGATCGCCATAAGCAAGCGGGATGTCGAGCGGCTCGCGCGCTATCACGAAGTCGATTTCGATACCGCGGTGAAGCGCTTCACCAAGCGCGCGCATGGCTACAAGTACCTGATGAGGCGCAAGGCCGATCCGCACTTCGGCAAGATCTGCCGTTTCTTCGACACCAAGGAGCGCCGCTGCACGATCTACAAGGCGCGCCCCTCGACATGCCGCGCCTATCCAGGCCCGGGGCGCTGCGGCTACTACGACTTCCTGAGCTTCGAGCGCCGCGCCCAGAATGATCCCGAGCGCGTGGCGATCACGGATCACAAAGAGAATTGAGATGCTCTTCCCCTCTCCCCGCAAGAGCGGGGAGAGGGGATTGAGTTAGGCCCGCGGCACTCTCAATAGCTCTTCGGCAATCCGAGCTGCCGCTCGGCGACGTGCGAGAGGATCAACTCGCGCGAGACCGGTGCGATGCGCGCGATGAGAATCTCGCGCAGGTAGCGTTCCACGTGGAACTCCTTCGCGTAGCCCATGCCACCGTGCGTCATGATCGCGGTCTCGCAGGCTTCGAAGCCCGCCTCGCCGGCAAGGTACTTCGCGGCGTTCGACTCGATCCCGCAAGGGAGGCCGCGGTCGTAGAGCGCGGCCGCCTTGAAGACCATGAGGTTTGCCGCCTCGAGATTTATCCAGCAGCGCGCGAGCGGGTGCTGGATGGCCTGGTT
>CAUJKI010000249.1 GCA_963205015.1 Pseudomonadota bacterium | reverse complement strand
TCACGACGCCACGTGACAGGCTGCAGCCACTGGCATAGCCTTGACGGCCTCGGTCACTGTTGGCGGAGAGACTTCATGAAGTCCCGCTTCGAACAGCTCGCGGCATACAACAAGTGGGCCAACGCACGCATCTACGAGGCGGCGCTGGCCCTCGACGACAAGGACTACCGTCGCGATGTCGGAGCTTTCTTCAGGAGCCTGCACGGCACGCTCAATCACCTGCTCGTCGCCGATCGCATCTGGATGAAGCGCCTTACCGGCGAAGGCAAGCATCCTGACCGACTGGATGCCATAGTCCATGAGGATCGCCGACAGCTCGCGCTGGCGCGGGCCGACGAGGATGGCCGGATCATTCGGTTTGTCGGCTCACTCCATGAAACCAAACTCGCGAGTGTCCTGAGATATGCGACGACATCCGGCAAGGTCTTCGAGCAGCCTTTGGCGGACATCCTCTCCCACTTCTTCAATCACCAGACGCACCATCGCGGGCAGGCCCACACGATCCTGTCGATCTGCACAGGCAAGGAGCCGCCGTCGCTGGACATGCTGCAAATGCAAAGAGGCGTCTCAGCGCCGGACCTGCGCGCGCTCGCGGCCCGCTGATGCCGCACGGCGCGCTGCCCTAAACTCCCAGATCCTTGCGCACCGCAAAGACCTCCATGATCCGGGCGCCCTTGTGCGGACCGTCACAGACGAACTGCCAGCGGCCTTCCGAGTATGTGTCGCAGAGCTTCACGCCCTTCACGAGCACCCAGTGCCCCTCCTTGCCCTTGTGAACGGCGAGGATGTAGTGCGCCCAGGCGCTCCTCGGTTTCTGCATCCATGTCCAGAGGCTCGGGCGCTCCTTCCTCGGCAGATGCATGTAGGTCTCGGTCAGATCCATGCGGTAACCGAAGTGCGCCAATGCAGCGGCGACCTCCTCGTTGTCCGTACCTTTGATGATAGGCTTGCGATGGGCTGGAATGTTGCGGAAGGTGCGGATCTCGTCTTCCATCCGGCTGATCGGATACCCGGTGATGGCCGCGAGCACATAGGGCCCGCAGAAGGCAATGCGGCCCGTGTCGTTCGTGACCTCGTTGAGGCTCGCGGTCAGATGGGTGGTCGTCGTCATGGCGGACGTCCGCAACAAACGCGGTATGGTTAACGAAATCTTTCCACCGAACTCCTAACAAACTCTTAACGCGGGACGCGGGGGCGCCTCGCCAACAACGGGAAACGCAAAAATGGCAGGCAAGGGCAAGTCGGGATCGAAGAACGGCAAGAGCACGGACGCCGCGAAGTCGGGCGTTCCCAAGAAAGGTTTCCTCCAGGGCCTCGCCAACTACGGCGATGCGGATTTCTCGATCTACATGCGTCGCGCCTTCGCGCGCTCGCAGGGTTTCTCGCTCGACGAGCTGTCGCGCCCGGTCGTCGGTATCGCCAACACGTACAGCCGCTTCAATCCCTGCCACCGCCACTTTCCCGAGCTGGTCGATGCGGTGAAGCGCGGCGTGGCTTCGGCCGGCGGCCTCGCGCTCGAGTTCCCCACCATCTCGCTGCACGAATCCACGCTCACGCCGAACTCCATGAAGTTCCGAAACCTCATGGCCATGGACACAGAGGAAATGATCCGCGCCCAGCCCATGGATGCGGTCGTGCTCATGGGGGGCTGCGACAAGACCGTGCCCGCTCAGCTCATGGGTGCCGCGAGCGCCAACAAGCCCGCCATCCAGCTCATCGGCGGCCCGCAAATGACCGGACGCTGGCGTGAGCACCGCGTCGGCGCCTGCACGGACTGCCGAAAGTTCTGGGTCGAGTATCGCGCCGGGCGCATGGGCAAGAGCGAGATCGAGGAAGCCGAGGGACGCCTCGTCACGACGGCCGGCACCTGCGCCGTCATGGGCACGGCCTCGACCATGGCCGCGATCGCGGAAGCGCTCGGCATGACGCTGCCTGGCACCTCCGCCATTCCGGCCGTGCACGCAGACCGCATCCGCGCGGCCGAAGCAACGGGCGTCTGTGCGGTCACCCTCGCGCGCGGCGATCTGACACCCAGCAAGATCATCACGCAGAAGTCCATCGAGAATGCCGCGCGCGTCCTGCTCGCACTCGGCGGATCGACGAACGGGGTCGTTCATCTAGCCGCGATCGCCGGCCGCGTCGGCGCCAAGCTCGACCTCGAGCGCTTCAACGAGCTCTCCGATACGACCCCTGTGATCGCGGCCGTGAAGCCCGTCGGCAACGAGCACTATATGGAAGACTTCTTCGCGGCCGGCGGCATCGGTGCCGTCCTGCGCGAGCTGAAGGACCGGCTCCACCTCGACGTGATGACCATCACCGGCGAAACGCTTGGTGAGCGCCTCGCAGCGGAGGAAGGCATCTGGGTCGATCGCCGCGTGATCAAGCCGATCGACAAGCCCATCGAGCCGCAGGGCGGACTCGTCGCGCTCTTCGGCTCGCTTGCGCCCAAGGGCGCCATCATCAAGCGCTCGGCGGCCACGCCAGAGCTTTTCGAGCGCACGGGCCGCGCCGTCGTGTTCTCCTCGCTCGCGGACATGTCCGAGCGCGTCGATGCGCCGGATCTCGACGTGACGGCCGACGACTTTCTCATTCTGCAGAATGCTGGGCCGAGTTCACCTGCAGGCATGCCCGAAGCGGGCTTCCTGCCTATCCCCAAGAAGCTGCTCGCTGCGGGCGTCAAGGACATGGTGCGCATTTCCGATGCGCGCATGTCGGGCACGGCTTACGGCACCATCGTGCTGCACGTTGCGCCCGAAGCCGCTGCCGGCGGGCCGCTGGCGCTCGTGCGCACCGGCGACAAGATCAAGCTCTCGGTGAAGAACCGATCCATCGATCTGCTCGTTGATGCGGCCGAGCTCGCTAAGCGCCGCAAGGTCTGGGAGCAGGAGAAGAAGCCGACCGCACCGCGCGGCTACGATCGCCTTTTCCGCGAGCGCGTGCTGCAGGCGCCGGAAGGATGCGACTTCGATTTTCTGGCGCCTGAGGCCTAGTCGTCGCGCGCTGCGCGCTCAACAGGTTCCTTCTCCCCGTCCTTCGCGGGGAGAGGGGATTGCGGAGCTCGCGGTACGCGAACGTCATGAGCGCGCGACTGCGCGCCGGCCGGTAGGTCGTGCCAACAAATTAAGCCGCGTCGGCGACGACGCGGTTGCGGCCCTCGCGTTTGGCCGAATAGAGCGCGCGGTCGGCGCGCTTGAAGAGCGTCTCGGGCGTATCGTCGCGATACTCGAGCGTCGAGATGCCGACGCTCGCGGTCACGCGCAGCTCTTTATTGGCCGTGATGGGAAAGGGATCGGCAGCGATCGTCGCACGCAGGCGCTCACCGACCTGGATGGCGCGGGCGAGATCGGTGTCCGGCATGATGATGACGAACTCCTCGCCGCCGAGACGGCAGGCGAGATCGATGCCGCGGGTGTTGCGGCGGAAGCGGCGCGCGAATTCGCGCAGCACCTGGTCGCCCGCGTCGTGGCCATAAGTGTCGTTGACGGACTTGAAGAAGTCGATGTCGGCGACGAGCAGCGACAGCGACCGGCCGGAATGGATGGACTGGGTGACCAGCGTCTTCAGATGGCCTTCCATGTAGCGCCGGTTGTGGAGGCCGGTCAGGCCATCCGTGATGGCCATCTCCACGCTCTCTTCGAGCCGGGCCTTGAGGAGATCGGCGTGGCGCTTGCGCTTCACCTGCGTCCTCACGCGCGCCATCATCTCGTGACGGTCGATGGGTCGCACGACGTAGTCGTTGACGCCCATGTCCAGGCCGCGCAACAGGCGAGCCTCGTCGCTCGGCTCGACGAGGATCAGGATCGGCAGGTGGCGCGTACGGTCGAGCGAGCGTACCTGCGAGCAAAGACGCAGACCGTCCGCATTCGCGAGGTTGAGGCTGACGACGAGCACGTCCACCGGCTGCTCGGCAAGTTTGAGGAGTGCCGC
>CAUJKI010000248.1 GCA_963205015.1 Pseudomonadota bacterium | reverse complement strand
CCGCAGCGGCTCGCCAGCGTGGCTGCGCGCATGGGCGTGCTTCTTAACAATCCGGCGCGAACAATCTGCTCGGCATTCTGCGTCGCGCCCGCGATCGTCGCCACGGCCGCCCACTGTGTCGCGGGGATGTCGCCGCAAGGCGCCCGCCTGCGTCCCGCCGATTTCATCTTCGCGCGCGCCTACGACCGCGAGCGCGACTATGCGCGCATCGAGGGCTTCTCGACCGGCGCCGCGGCCCAGCACATCTATACCGGCGAGTTCAGCCTCCATGTCCGCCCGCCGATTGACGCTGCACGCGACTGGGCGCTCGTTCGCCTCGAGCGGCCGGTCTGCCGGGAGGGCGGCATTCCCGTGAAGCCCGTCTCGAGCGAGGATGTTCTGGCGATGGCTGAGGCGGGGCGCCTCTTCGGCATCTCCTATCATCGCGATCTGCCGAGCTGGACGCCGGCCTATTCGGGGCCTTGCCATGCCGCGCGCAACTTCGGCGCCAGCTCCTGGAAGACCATCGCCCCGGACTTCGAGAGCCCCGACGAGATCATCCTGCATACTTGCGACACGGGCGGCGCGTCATCGGGCTCGCCGATCCTCGCCGAGACGCCGGAAGGGCCGGTCGTCGTTGCAATGAACGTCGGCACGTATGTGCAGTCGCGCGTCGTCACTCAGCAGGGCCGCGGCGCCTCCCGCCAGCAGACCGAGACGATCGCCAATACGGCCGTCAATGCGCGTGTCTTTGCGGAGCAGGTTGCGGCCTTCGAGGCGACCGCGATTCTGCGCACCGGCAACCCGATCCGCCAGCTCCAGGAGCACCTGGCGGCCCTCGGGTTCTATGACGGGCGCGCCGATGGCGACTACGGTCCCGTGCTCAAGGCGGGTATCGTCGCGTACGAGAAGGCGCGCGGGTTGCCCGTGACGGGGCTTGCAACGACGTCGCTGCTCTCGCGCCTCGTCGCCGAAATCACCTCGGGGCACCGGCCGACCTCCGCGCCCATGCGCTGAGTTCCGGCGCCGGTCGCCTCACCGGCGCGCGCCTCCACCGTGCCGAAAAACAACCTCTCCGCGGCCGCGCCGGCCGACGTATCGCGCGGTGAGCCTTTGACACTCTCTTCACGCCCGTTTGATGCCCCCGGCTGATCCTGCAGGTGTTCGCCCCGCGATACCGACAGGAGCCTCTCCATGGCCCGGCATAGCCAAGCTGGCGCGTCCCGCTCACTTCAAAGGTTGCAGCGCGCGTCCATCCTCGTCATCCTTGCGCTCGGCCTCATAACCGAACGCGCCTTGAGCGATCCTGTGGCCATGGATGCCTGCGCGAACGCAGCCGATCCGCGAGAGGCACTTGCTGGCTGCTCGACCGTTGTGGCCTCGGCTTCGGCCACGGACGAGCAACTTCGACTCGCGTTCAACAATCGGGCGAACGCACATGCGTACCTCGGCGATACAGAGGCGGCGCTTGCCGACTATGGCCGTGCGCTCGCCTATGATCCGCACTACGTCAACGCCCGGTTCAATCGTGCTTCCCTCTATCTGGAGACCGGAAAGTTCGATCTCGCCATCGCGGATTTCGATGTCGTCCTCAAGCTGGAGCCGAGCCGCGTCGACGCACTGAACAATCGTGCCCTGGCGCTCTTGAGCGGGGGACATCTCGATGCTGCGATCGCGGGCTTCACAGCCGCCCTCCGGCTCGATCCGACATATGCCTACGCCTACAACAACCGCGGTGTCGCCTGGCGGCGCAAGAACGCGTTCGCCCGCGCCATGGCCGATTTCAGCGTCGCCATCGATCTGCGACCAGACTATGTCGCGCCACTCAACAGTCGCGGTGAAATCCATCTGCAAATGGGGCGCTTCGCCGAGGCGGCCGCCGACTTCCGCCGCGTTCTGCGGATACAGCCCATGCACGTCACGGCGACAGCTAATCTCCGCGGTGCGCTCGACGTCCCGCCGGGGCAATAGGCAGCAACCGGCGCAGGCGCCGCTGGCATCGGCGGGCAGAGTGGTCTAAGGCAAGGTGCATCGGCAAGTTTGAGGGCCTTGCACATGCCTCACATCACGAGACTACTGTTCGTCGCCGGCTCGACGCGTAAGGACTCCTACAACAAGCGCCTCGCCGCGCTTGGTGCCGAGATCGCCAACGCGAACGGCATCCACTCGACGCTCGCCGATCTCGGCGACTATCCCATGCCCATCTACGACGGAGACCTCGAAGCCGCCGAGGGACCGCCCGCGAACGCGCGCAAGCTCAAGGCGCTGTTCGAGGTCCATCACGGCATCTTCATCATCTCGCCCGAGTACAACGCCTCGATCCCGCCACTGCTCAAGAACGCGCTTGACTGGGTGAGCCGAATCCGTGACGGGGATGAGCCGCCGCTCGCCGTGTACAAGACGCGTGTCTTCGCGCTCGGCTCAGCCTCGCCGGGCGCCTTTGGCGGCATTCGTGGCTTGAGCGTCCTGCGTCAGACGCTGGAAATCGGCACCGGCGCTCTCGTGCTGCCCGACCAGTTCGCCGTGCCGCGCGCGGCAACTGCCTTTGCCGACAATGGGCATCTCGCGGACAGGAATTCCATGCAACTCTACAAGAGCACGATCGAGAAACTCGCGCGCGCGGCGCTCGTCATGCGCGGGGAGTTCGACAAGTCATGAGGCAGAAGCTTGAAGCGCGTGAACGCCTCTTCGTCGCCCTCGATGTCGCGAGCGTCGACCGCGCGCGCGTGCTGGTGACGGAGCTTGGCGACACGGTCTCCTGCTACAAGGTTGGGCTCGAGCTGCTGTTTGGCGGCGGCCTCGAGTTCGCGCAGGGCCTCAAGGCTGCGGGCAAGACCGTCTTCCTCGACATGAAGCTCCTCGACATCGCGAACACGGTCGAGAAGGCGGCGGCCAACATCGCGAGTCTCGGTCTCGACTATCTGACCATCCACGGCACGGACACGAAGACGCTCGCGGCCGCTGTGCGCGGGCGGGGGCCAAGCAAGCTCAGGCTGCTCGCCGTGACCGTTCTGACGAGCCTCGAGCAGACGGACCTGGAGCAGCAGGGTATCAAAGGGATGTCGCCCGCCGATCTCGTCCGGCACCGCGCGCGGCTTGCAAAGGCTGCCGGCGTCGACGGCATCGTCGCTTCGGGCCAGGAAGCGGCGATGATCCGGGCCGAGGTTGGCCCCGATGTGCTGATCGTGACACCGGGTATTCGCCTCGCGGGCGGCGAGGCCGGCGATCAGGCGCGCGTCATGACGCCGGGGAAGGCCATTTCAGCAGGTGCGGATTGCCTAGTGGTGGGGCGCCCGATCACCGAGGCGGCCGACCCGCGCGCGGCGGCCGAGGCGTTCGTGAAGGAGATCGAGGGGGCTTTGAAGAGCTGACTTCGTTCTCTCCGCCGCGCTTGTCATCGGCCGCCCTTCTGTCCAGTATTCGGGAATAACTGGCGCGGTCCGCCGGGGCTCTCGAGGTACGAGGCAAGGGAGTAATGCCGATGAATGCACCGCAGGTACGTCTCACAAGTCTGGCTCATGGCGGCGGGTGCGGCTGCAAGCTCGCGCCGAACGTGCTGCAGCAGTTGCTGGCCGACCAGCCGGCCATGGCGGCCTACAAGCAGCTTCTCGTCGGCACGGACACCGCCGACGATGCCGCCGTCTGGCAGCACGACGAAAACACCTGCATCATCGCGACGACCGACTTCTTCATGCCCATGGTCGATGATCCCTTCGACTTCGGGCGCATCGCGGCGACGAACGCCATCTCCGACGTCTATGCCATGGGCGGCAAGCCGGTCATGGCGCTCGCGGTGCTGGGTATGCCCGTCGACAAGATCCCCATCGAGATGGTGCGCGAGATCCTGAAGGGCGGTGCGAGCGTGTGCGCGACGGCGGGCATTCCCGTTGCGGGCGGCCATTCCATCGACTGTCCCGAGCCGGTGTACGGCCTCGCCGTGATCGGCGTCGCGCGCCCCGAGCAGGTGCGCCGCAATGCCGATGCCAAGGCGGGCGACGCGCTGATCCTGACGAAGGCGATCGGTGTCGGCATCTACTCGGCGGCCATCAAGAAGGGCGTGCTGCCGCCCGCCGGCTATACCGAGATGATCGCCTCGACGACGCTGTTGAACAAGATCGGCGCCGAGTTGGCCGAGGACAAGGACGTGCACGCGATCACCGACGTGACGGGGTTCGGCATCCTCGGGCACGGGCTCGAAATGGCGCGTGGCTCAGGGCTGACGTTGAACATCAAGGCCGGAGAGGTGCCGCTGCTCGCTCAAGCCGAGAAGCTCGCGCAGGAAGGTCACGTCACGGGCGCCTCGCATCGCAACTGGGCGAGCTATGGCGCGAGTGTCGTGCTGCCGGAGGGCATTCCCGACTGGCGCCGCCACCTGCTCACCGACCCGCAGACCTCGGGCGGGTTGCTCGTCGCGTGCGCGCCGGGGCGTGCGGCGGAGCTGGTCGAGAAGATCAAGGCTGCGGGGTATGCGTCGGCGCGGGTCGTTGGGAATGCGGAGGCGGGTGAGGCGAGGGTGAGGGTGGTGTAGGGGCTAAAGGCGGAGTTGGCGAGGAGAGGTTGTCTTGATCGGAAGTTCATAGAGTGCTCCGGGCGCCGCCGCGGATGAGAGAGCTACGATATTGTCCCAAAGGGCACACAGACGTTCGAGCTGTTTGATTACGCGGGCCTTCTTGAGCGCCGGGCTCATGAAGAAGCCCGTTAGCTTTGAGTTTTGAAAGGCCTGTCGCTCCGAACGATTCCTTGTAATGCGGAGATCGCCGGAAATCACAATCCAGTGCCCCTCAGCAGTGAGAGCGGTGATCCAATCAATGTCGGAGATGTCTCGGGGAAATTTCTTTTGCAGCGCTACAATCTCATGCTCGTGCCGAAACAGCGCTTGCAGGGCCTCAGCTAGCACATGAGACAAGTTATGATCAAAGAAAACTCTCAAGCAGCGGCAAGCTCGCTTTCAAAATTCATGGCATCGCGAACAATCATGTTGGGAACGCCGAAGAGATAGGCGACCCTACGAATGCTTCCTTCGGCCTTAACGGCATCCGCCAGCGTGCTCGTCGGCACGCCAAAACTTGCCGCGATCGGTTGGCCGAACGCCCTTTGGGGATCGACAACGATGGTCTCCTTCCCGCGGTAGGGCCGCCAGCGGATGACTACGTCGTCGTCAAGGTCGAGATCTTTAAATGTTTGAGCGATCACACCAGCGAACACGTATTGGCGCTTCTTAAGATCAACGAGGGTTATCTGATCGTCGTCAGCGGGGGCGTCGCTGAACCCGCCGGCGGGCTCAGTTACCTGACCAGCAAACTCGAAGAAGATAGTCTTGCCGTCCGTGTGGAACTGTCGAGTAGAGAAGGGCCTCTCATCGCGCACCAGCGAGCGTGCAAACTCCAGACATCGACGGATTGTGAGTATGCTCAGGCCTGCCTCACGGAACGCCGCGACGAAGCGAAGTTCGATAAGATCGCGAAAGCCCAACTCGATGTGTTGCTCGTAGGCAGGAAGCTGAGGCCGCCATAGCGGGGGCATGTGCCGTATCTCGCCATCCTCAGTATTATAGGAGTAGCCAGACAACCACCGGCGAATGTTCAATGCAGATATTCGCAACAACCGGGCCGCTTCGGGCACTGTGTAGTACCCGATGCCAATAGGAACCTCGTTGGAACTAATTTGAGCAGGCATATATGCCCTAACGGCGCACTTTGTTGAGGCTACGTTCCTGCCATACTAGCCTGCAGATGACTCTGGCGGCAACCTCCGATATGAGGCTCACCCACCCTTCCCCGGATCGAAGAATTCCTTCACCCGCGCAAAGAAGCCCGACGACGCGGGGTTCGTCTCCTTGTTGGACTCGCGCTCGAATTCCTCCAGGAGCTCGCGCTGACGGCGCGAGAGGCTCTTCGGCGTCTCCACCTCGACCTGAATGTACATGTCGCCGTGCACCTTCGAGCGCAGCACCGGCATGCCCTTGCCTTTGAGACGGAACTGCTTGCCCGTCTCCGTGCCCGAAGGAACCGGCATGCGCACGCGACTGCCTTCGACCGTCGGTACGTCGACATTGCCGCCGAGCGCCGCCGTCGTCATCGAGATCGGTACGCGGCAGAAAATGTCGGCGCCGTCGCGCTGAAAGAACTCGTGCGGCTTGATCGAAAGGAAAATGTAGAGATCGCCCGTCGGCCCGCCGCGCTGGCCGGCCTCGCCCTCGCCCGCAAGGCGGATGCGCGTGCCGTCTTCAACGCCCGACGGGATGGATACGGCGAGCGTGCGCTCCTTGGTGACGCGGCCCTGGCCGTGGCAGCCAGGGCAGGGATCGTCGATCGTCTCGCCGCGGCCCTGGCAGGCGGGGCATGTGCGCTCGATGGTGAAGAAGCCCTGGCTCGCGCGCACCTTGCCGGCGCCGCCGCAGGTCTGGCAGGTGGTTGGGCGCGAGCCCGCGCGCGCGCCGGAGCCCGAGCACGTCTCGCACGTGACGCTCGTCGGCACGCGGATCTGCGCCTGCTTGCCGACGAAGGCCTCGTTGAGCGTGATTTCCATATTGTAGCGCAGGTCCGCGCCGCGCTCGCGGCCTGAGCGCTGGCGGCCGCCGCGCCGCCCGCCCATGAACTCGCCAAAGAGATCGTCGAAGATGTCGGACATCGAGGAGGAGAAGTCGGGCCCGAAGCCGCCCGGACCGCGCCCGCCCTCGAAGGCGGCGTGGCCGAACTGGTCGTAGGCCGCGCGCTTCTGCTCGTCCTTCAGGACCTCGTAGGCCTCGTTGATCTCCTTGAATTTCTGCTCGGCGCTCGCGTCGCCCGGATTGCGGTCCGGATGGTGCTCCTTGGCGAGACGGCGGAAGGCGGACTTGATGTCCGCATCGCCAGCGCCGCGCTTGAGGCCGAGAACATCGTAGTAGTCGCGTTTGGCCATGAGAACGTGATCCAATCCCAGCCCGACGGGTCAGGCCCGCCGGGCATAGTGTCGCTCCAGGCATGAAAATACCCCTGACCGGCCGGCCGGCGCCGCACCGGAGACGGTCCCGCGGGACGTCTCGGCGGCGACGCGGCGGTCAGGGGTCTGCATCGTGCGCTCCGAGGTCAGCCGGACTTCTTCTTGTCGTCCTTGACCTCTTCGAAGTCGGCGTCGACGACGTTGTCGCCGCCGGACCGGCCGCCATCGGCCGACGGGCTTTCGCCATCGGCAGCCTCAGCCGCGCCCTTGTCGGCGGCGTAGATCGCCTCGCCGAGCTTCATGGACGCCTGCATGAGCGTCTGGGTCGCCGAGCGAATGCGCTCGACGTCATCGCTCTTGGCCGCGTCCTTGAGTGTGGTCAGCGCGCTCTCGATCGCGGTCTTGTCGTCGGCCCCAACCTTGCTCGCGTGCTCGGCCAGATCCTTCTCGATCTGGGAGGTGAGCTGGTCGGCCTGGTTGCGGGCCTCGACGAGCTCGCGCCGCTTGACGTCCTCGTCCTTGAAGCGCTCGGCCTCCTCGGCCATGCGCTTGATCTCGTCGTCGGAGAGACCGCCCGAGGCCTGGATGCGGATCGACTGCTCCTTGGCCGTCTTCTTGTCCTTGGCCGAGACGTGGACGATGCCGTTGGCGTCGATGTCGAACGTGACCTCGATCTGCGGCACGCCGCGCGGCGACGGCGGGATATCGGCAAGGTCGAAGCGACCCAGCGACGTGTTGTCGCTCGCCTTCTTGCGCTCGCCCTGCACCACGTGGATGGTCACTGCGGTCTGGCCGTCGTCCGCGGTCGAGAACACCTGCGACTTGCGGGTCGGGATGGTGCTGTTCTTTTCGATCAGCACGGTGGCGACGCCGCCCATGGTCTCGATGCCGAGCGACAGCGGGGTGACGTCGAGCAGCAGCACATCTTTCACTTCGCCGCTGAGCACGCCCGCCTGGATGGCCGCGCCAATGGCGACGACCTCGTCGGGGTTGACGCCCTAGTGCGGCTCTTTGCCGG
>CAUJKI010000247.1 GCA_963205015.1 Pseudomonadota bacterium | reverse complement strand
GCGTGATCAACAACCTCGCACTCGTCTACACCATGGACGGGCAGGCTGCGCAGGCTGAGCCCATGCTCAGGCAGGCCAACGCAAGCACGAGCACCGATCCGCGCGTGCGCCAGAACCTCGCACTCGTTCTGCAGCTCCAGGGCAAGGCCGATGAGGCGACGCGGGTCGCCATGGGCGACGACCAGCCGTTGCCGCCGGCGGCGGCCCCCGTCTCGATCGCGGCGCGGCCGGCCCCAGCGAGCGTCGCCGCCGCGCCCGCACAGGCGCCGGTTGGAGACCGCCCGCTTCCCGCGCCGCAGCCAGCCGTCGCGCGCAACGAGTTGCCGCCCTTGCGCGCCGCCGCAGCCCGGATTCCAGTGGCGCCGGCAGCATCGGCAGCAGCGACCGATCCAGATGCCGTCATCCGTGCGGCTATTCAGGCCGAAGTGGCGCGGGAGCAGCAGCGTTCGCGCGACATCGCCACGTCGAGCGTGCCGAGGCAGTAGGCAACGCACCGGCATATGCCGGCAGCCCGCGGCCTCTTGCTGTGTCCTGCGGATATGGCCGCCGCGGGCATGCCCTAACAGAAATGGGCGACAGCCCCTTCCTCCCAGCAGCCCGCGGCAGAAAACTAAAGCCTCGACACTTCCACTTCCTTGGATGTGATGAACTCGAGCAGCGCCGGCTGGCCTTTCTCGGTCGCAGCGATGCCGCGCTTGATAGCAGCAACGATGTCGCCCGGCTTCTCGACCCGCTCGCCGTAGCCGCCGAACGCGCGTGCCATGGCGGCGTAGTCGCCCGAGATGTCCGTCGAGCGGTACTTCTCGGTCGACACCGGCATCACCTTGAGCTCGATCGCCATCGAGAAGTTGTTGAGCAGGATCGACAGGATCGGGATGCGCTCGCGCACCGCGGTCTCGAAGTCCATGCCGGTAAAGCCGATCGCGGCATCGCCCCACACGTTGATGCAGAGCTTGTCGGGCTTGGCGAGCTTGGCACCCATGGCGAAGCCCAAGCCTGCACCTAGCTGGGTGGTCTTGCCCCAGCCGATGTAGGAAAGCGGCGTCGTCGACTTCCAGAAGGGAGAGAGCTGATCGCGCGGGCTGCCGGCATCGTGAGTGATGATCGTATTGGCTATGTCGACCGTCTTCTGAAGATCCCACAGTACGCGATAAGGATTGAGCGGCGCGTCGTTACTGGTGAGCTTCGGCAGCCACTTCGCGAGCCACGGCTCGTTGGTGTCGGCAATCTCCTTGGCGACGGCCTTCGCATCCTTGGGCTTGTTGCCATGGAGCTTGCGCACTTCCGCGAGCATGGCTTCGAGCACGATCTTCGCGTCGCCGGCGATGCCGAGCGCCACCGGCACGTCCTTGTTGATGTCGCCAGGATCGAGCGTTGCCTGGATGATGCGGGCGCCGGCCGGCATCTTCACCCCGAAGTTCGTCTCGGTGAACGAGCAGCCGATGCCGAAGATGAGGTCCGACTTGTCGAGGAACGTGCGCACGGCCTGCGGGATGGCGAGGCCGCCCGAGCCGAGCGAGAGCGGGTGAGTCTCGGGGAATGCGCTCTTGCCTTCGAGGCTCGTCGTCACGGGAATGGCAAGAAGCTCGGCAAGCTCCTTGAGCTCGGCCCAGCCTTCAGCCCAATGCACGCCCTGGCCGGCGTAGATGACCGGCCGCTTGGCGGCGACGAGCATCTTGGCGGCTTCGGCAATGGCTGAGAGATCGGTGCCGGTGCGGATGCGCTGTGGCACGATGTAGTCTTTGGGATCGGCCTCCTCGGCCCAGAGATCGGCCGGGATCTCGACCAGGACCGGTCCGCCGCGGCCTGACTTCAGGTTCTGGAATGCACGGCGGAAGATGTTCGGGATTTCCTTGGCCGAGGTGATCGGCTCCGCCGATTTCGTGATCGAGCGCATGGAGACGGAGGCATTGTAGTTACGGTCGACCCACGCGAGGCGGCGCTGGTAGCCCATGGGCAGGACCAGGATCGGAATGCTCTCGCTCCAGGCCTGGGCGACGCCGCCGTAGGCGTTCTCTGTGCCGGGACCGTGCTGCATGGCGAAGACGCCGAGCGTCTTACCCGAGGTCACGCGGCTGACGGCGTCGGCCATGTGCAGGCCGATGCGCTCCTGTCGGACGATGATCGGGCGGATGTCGAACTTGGCGACATGCTCGAGAATGTGATTGACCGGGTAGCCGATCACATACTCCACGCCCTCCTGCTTGAGGATGGTGGCGATTGCATCTCCCACTTTCATCGCGGCTTTCCTTCCCTGTGTGCCGGCGAGCGGCTCTTCTCATTCTCAAGGAACAAGGAAGCACGCTGCCGGCGGCCGGCCAAGCATCCGCAGCGCCCGCGTGCCCGCCTTTCCTGCAGATCTGGTCAGCCGGCGACTGTCTGGACAGGCTAGTCGGCCCGGCGATCGGGTGCCCTTGGCCCGTTATGCTCACGCATGACTTCCTGTCCGATCATATTAACGGGTAATAAACCACGATCTACGCAACGTGACTTCGTAATCTTAAAAGTATTCGAAAGTACAGTTTTGGATATTCCGTATGATCTTGCGAAGATTACTAAAGAGCAGATGTGGCGCTATTTAATATGTTGTTTCCCAATCTGCATTTCTTTCGGCGCAATATGTCATTTTTACTCGTCATTAATTCGGGAGGCGTACTGTGACCCCAAGTTCGGCCGGGTACACAATGAACGGCGGGCTTCGACCCCCGGGTCGCGGAGTTAGTCAGAGTGGGAGAGTGATATCATGAAGACCCTCGTTCGTTTTGCGAAGTGCGAGTCGGGCGCCACGGCCATCGAGTACGGCCTGATCGCCGCCCTCATCTCGGTTGCCATTATCTCGGTTGTGACCAGCGTCGGCAATTCGCTGTCGCAGACCTTCCAGAAGGTCAACACCGGTCTGTCCGGTGCGGGCGCTGCGCCTGCTGGTGACTGATCTCTGATCATCCTGTCCGGCAGCCTCCAGGCTGCCCAGGAAGTATCACGGCCAAGGCCGCCTGCCCTCACCAGGGCAGGCGGCTTTGTTTTTGCTGACCTTTTCAGCGCGTATTGTGTTTTCAACCGATTCCGATAGAGCTAACCGCCAGCCTGCCTGCGGCCCATGTCGGCGCAGGCCCCGATGCAGCCTTGGCGGACCCCGCTTCTCATCATGGATGATGCAACTCAGGCGCCCGCGCCCGCAACCGCGGCGACCTTCATCAATATCGGCGAGCGCACCAACGTCACCGGCTCGGCCAAGTTCAGGAAGCTGATCGAAGCCGGCGACTATGCCGCGGCGCTCGCTGTCGCCCGCGAGCAGGTCGAGAGCGGCGCCCAGATCATCGACGTGAACATGGACGAGGGTCTTCTCGACAGCGAGAAGGCCATGACCACGTTCCTCCACATGATCGCCTCGGAGCCTGACATCGCGCGCGTGCCCGTCATGATCGACAGCTCCAAGTGGAGTGTGATCGAGGCGGGCCTCAAGTGCGTGCACGGTAAACCCATCGTCACCTCGATCAGCATGCAGGAGGGCGAGGAGGCCTTCCTGGCGCAGGCCCGCAAGGTGCGCCGGTACGGCGCTGCGGTCGTGGTCATGGCTTTCGACGAGGAGGGCCAGGCGGACACGGTGGAACGCAAGGTCGGGATCTGCGCGCGCGCCTACAAGCTGCTCACCGAGAAGGTCGGCTTCCCGCCCGAGGACATCATCTTCGATCCGAACATCTTTGCCGTCGCCACAGGCATCGACGAGCACAACGGGTACGGCGTTGCCTTCATCGAGGCGACGCGCCGGATCAAGGAGGCCTGCCCGTACGCGCACATCTCGGGCGGCGTCTCAAACCTCTCGTTCTCTTTCCGCGGCAACGAGACCGTGCGTCAGGCCATGCACGCGGTGTTCCTCTACCACGCCATCAAGGCGGGCATGGACATGGCCATCGTCAATGCCGGGCAGCTTCCGGTCTATGACGATATCGATCCCGAACTGCGCGAGCTGTGCGAGGACGTGATCCTCAACCGCCGTGCCGACGGTACCGACCGTCTGCTCGAGGCGGCGCAGCGCTTCAAGGGCGATGGCGCGAAGCGCAAGGAGGTGGATCTCGCGTGGCGGGAGGCCAGTGTCGAGGAGCGGCTCAAGCACGCGCTCGTCCATGGCATCACCGATTTTATCGAGGCCGACACCGAGGAGGCGCGGCAGGCCGCCGCGAAGCCGCTGCATGTGATCGAAGGACCGCTCATGGCGGGCATGAATGTCGTCGGCGACCTCTTCGGCGCCGGCAAGATGTTCCTGCCGCAGGTTGTGAAGTCTGCGCGTGTGATGAAGCAGGCCGTGGCCTATCTGCAGCCTTATCTGCAGGCCGAGAAGGAGGCCTCGGGCGTTGCCGACAGGCCGGCGGCCGGCAAGGTCGTCATGGCGACCGTCAAGGGCGACGTGCACGACATCGGCAAGAACATCGTCGGCGTCGTTCTCCAGTGCAACAACTACGAGGTCATCGACCTCGGCGTCATGGTGCCGGCGGCGAAGATCCTCGAGGTGGCGAAGAAGGAGAAGGCCGACGTCATCGGGCTTTCCGGCCTGATCACGCCGTCGCTCGACGAGATGTGCACGGTGGCCGCGGAGATGGAGCGCGAAGGCTTCGATGTGCCCCTGCTGATCGGTGGCGCGACGACGAGCCGGGTCCATACCGCCGTCAAGATCAGCCCGAACTACGCGCGCAATCAGGCCATCCATGTGCTCGATGCGAGCCGCGCCGTCGGCGTCGTCTCGAAGCTGCTCTCGGATACGGAGCGCGCACCGTACATCGCGGAAATCCGTGCCGAGTACGACAAGGCGCGGCAATCGCATCTCAAGTCCGAGCAGAGCAAGCAGCGGATCACCCTCGATGCCGCGCGGGGAAACAGGTTCGAGGTCGACTGGACGAGCTTCGAACCCGTGCGGCCGGCCGCGATGGGGATCACGCGCCTTGCAGCCTACGATCTCGCCGAGCTCGTGCGCTACATCGACTGGACGCCCTTCTTCCAGACGTGGGAGCTCAAGGGTCGCTACCCCATGATCCTCGAGGACAAGAAGTTCGGCCCAGAGGCGCGCAAGCTTCTCGATGATGCGCGCGCGCTGCTCGATCGCATCGTCCGCGAGAAGTGGCTGACGGCCAACGCCGTGATCGGCTTTTGGCCCGCCAATGCCACCGGCGACGACATCGAGGTCTATGCCGAGGATGGCCGCAATGCGCCGCTCGCGGTGCTGCACACGCTGCGCCAGCAGATTGCGCGCGATCCCGCACGCAATCGCGCCCACACGGCGCTTGCCGATTTCATCGCGCCGAAGGAGAGCGGCCGGCAGGACTACATCGGCGCATTTGCCGTCACGACGGGTATCGGCGAGGAGGCGGCGCTCGACGCACGCATCAGCAGGACCGACGACTACGGGCGGATCATGCTCAAGGCACTAGCCGATCGGCTCGCCGAGGCTTTCGCCGAGCGCCTGCACGAGCGTGTGCGCCGCGAGTTCTGGGGCTACGCCAGGGACGAAGCGCTGACGAGCGAGGAGCTGATCCTCGAGTCCTACCAGGGTATCAGACCCGCGCCCGGCTATCCTGCCCAGCCTGACCACACCGAGAAGGCGACGATCTGGAATCTGCTCGATGTCGAGGCTGCCGCCGGCATCAAGCTGACGGAGAGCTTTGCGATGTGGCCCGGCGCTTCGGTGTCGGGGATCTACTTCGCGCACCCGGACAGTCACTATTTCGGTGTCGGCCGGATCGAGCGCGACCAGGTCGAGGATTACGCACGGCGCAAGGGCTGGTCCGTCGCGGAGTGCGAGCGCTGGCTTGCCCCGGTGCTCAACTACGAGCCAAAGCGAAATACTTGAAGGAGCGGAAGACCTTCCAGCGGCCAGCAGCCTCTTGCTGTGTCCTGTCGCTCTGGCTGCCGCGGGCTTGCCCCAAGCAGACGTAGGCGATAGCACCTTCTTTCCAGCAGCTCGCGGCAAGAAAAAACAAAGCCGGCCAACGGGCCGGCTTTTTAATTGTGGCCGTCGTGACGGCGGGTACGTGACTAGGGCCTAGTTGGCGGATGCAGTGGTTTGACACGCCAGCGCAGATCGTTGAACTCGAAAAGCCTACGGCTTCGGGGCCCGTTCGAACCGGCCGTGCCGGTCGTTGGGCCCGAGCGACTGCGATGTGGAAGACGGCGTGTTGGCATTGGCCACTCCATCGTCGTTAGGAAGCCCCACCTTTCCCTGCCGAGAAAGTCCAGACGTCCTCGCGATGAGAGCGCCGCGCTTCGCGCGCGCCACGATCTCGGTCGGACGGCAGTTTCCGTCGTATCGGGTGCAATGAAGGCTGGTGAGGATGGGCTTCGTAGTCAGATGCGGGGGAAGATCCGGGGGCGGCCCCATCCATGTCCGCCGGATCCCAGTCGTGCTGTTCGAGAAACTCGCCAGCATGCCCTCGCTCATTGCGTTGCCGGGGTGACCGTTCACCTTGGCTGCAGGGAAGCGACGCAACCACCCACGCTCGGCTCGGAAGCCGTATCGTGGAAAGCAGAAAAAGGCTGCTTTCTCCATAATGATAGGTGATTCGTATGACGTTCGGATAGCCGCCTCGTTGCCGCAAGTTCAGGCGCTGGCGCTGAATTTCCCGCCGGCTGATGCCGGGGCGCTACGGTCCTCCGGCCGCAGCCAGCCGCAGCGGCAGAAATAAGCGGCACCGGGTCGGTGCGATAAAGAAATGGCCGCCGGAGGCTACGCGAAAGGCGCTCACTCCGACGGCCATCTTGTTTCATTTGAGGGAGGGCCGAATTCGGACCCCACTTCCCTCAAAAAGCGGATCTCAGAGGGCGAAATCGCTCAGCTTTGCGCCTTTAGCGAGCTTCGCGGTCAGCCATTTCGGCTGGCGGCCGCGGCCCGTCCAGGTTTCTTCCGGATTGTCCTTATTGCGGTATTTGACGGCGACTTTCGAACCGTTGGTGCGCTTTCCCCCGCGCGCCGCGCCTGCGAGTTCCTCGATCTTGTAGCCGAGGCTTTCGGCCATCGCGATCACCTTTTGACGCGCATGGCTGAATTCATTGCGCCGCGCTGCGACGATGGCCTTTGCAAGGCGAGCTTCGTGTTCGAGCAGCTCCTTCAGGGGCATCTTGTCGTAGTTTACGGTCGCCATCTTCTTACCTCGCGCTCCTTTGGTGCGGATTGGGCTCATATCGAAAACTCGCGTTGTCGGCCGGTTTCTATTTGCATTCCCGCTGCTGCGCAATACGATTTTGGACTATTTTTGCAAGGTGTGCGCTGGCGGGGTCGCAAGGTGTGGCAGCGGGGCCCGGTATATTGTTAATCCCTATCCGGAGCAAGAAGTAGTTTTGCTGATATGGAATGGCGCAAATGGTGCCTATGCTTATAAATATCACCTTTCCGAAGGTAATGCATTCGGCGATTCTGCGATCGCGCCTGAAATGGTAGTCTTGGAATAGAAAGTCCGGCGACAGCTTTTCGGTGTTTCCGTGCGTACTCCGGCTTTGCGTGCACTGTTAGCAGTCATGAAAACCGGCTGCTAACACTCTGAAATGTCTGGATAATGGAGTTGCGAATGCCGCTGGCCTCGATATTCTGATGATGCACGGAATACTGCGCTCGCATCAGGAGGCTTGGCATGGCGGATCGTGACGCCCTCGCTCAATTGCAGGGCTTCAGTCTGACAACCGCAGAAATTCTCTACCGGCTACCGGACCACCCTGCCCTGCTACAGACCTACGTCTGGCAGGAGTATGATTTGCATCCCCGTTTTCCGCGGCTGATGGCTTTTCTCGGCTTCTGGATGGCCAATCTCGACGGACGGCTGTTCCGCATAACGGTGGCACACAAGGCGCTGCTCTCTCCTCGGGAGCTGAGGATCGCAGCCGGCGAGTTCCAGTTGAATTGAACCGCCGTTCTCTGCCGCATCAATGGCCGACATGCAACGCAATTGCCGCGAAGTGCGGCTAGCGCCTCTCAATCCACAGTCCGTCGGGCTGGCCGGCCGGCGCCTGCGTTGACCCCCGCCCCCGACTCGGGTTGCTTTTGTCAAAGCGTTGGACGGATTTGGTCATCCGTCTGAGGGGCGGGTTTGCCGAGGGGTCGGCAGGCTCTCCGGGGGAGTATTGGGGGTTTTCGTGGAACGCAGTCCGGCCAGCCATGCACAGCAGCGGCGCCGTAGTGGCTTGCCGCGCCCGTATGTCGCCGTGTGGGTCGCGCTTTCGAGCATGGCGCTCACTTATCTTGTCACGCTGTCCGTGCGCCCTGATCTCGCCGAGAGCGTCGGCGAACAGGTCGCCGCTTTGGTCGGTGTGGAAGGCCGCCCAGCGGAAACTGGCGACGAGCGGTCGCGTATGGACATCGCCGCCCTGCGCCAGGGGATCGATGGCCTGCAGCGCGAGATCGCCGCGCTTCGGTCGCAAGTCGCTGCGCGCGAGGAGCGGGAGCAGGCCTTCGGCGCGCGGCTTGCCGCCGTGGAAGCGCAGCGCGTGAGCGAGCAGGGAGTGCCGCTGTCGACGGCGAGCGTTACCCGCAGTCCGCCGGAAGGACCGGGCAGTGCGATCGAAGGCCAGATCGTCGAAGCGCCCCGTGCGCCCGAGCTGCCAACGCGCCGTCCCCCGGCGCCGCGCGAAGTCGAGCGCGTCACCTTTCCCCCGCCGCAGGTCAAGCCGGCGGCAGAAGCGCCAGAAACGCCGCGCGGCATTCAGATCGCGACCGGCCCGTCCGTCGACGCCTTGCGCATCAGCTGGATGTTGCTCTCGGACCGGCACAAGGAAATTCTCAGGAACTATGAGCCGCGCTTCGTTCCCTCGACGAGCGGCAGCGGGCCCGCCTACCGGCTGATTGCCGGACCGATCGAGAGCACCCCTGCGGCGAACCGCGTCTGTGGCGAGTTGCGCGCGCGGCGCGTGACGTGCGGCGTGTCGGCCTTCGGCGGCGAGCCGCTCTAGAGCTTGGCCGCTCTTTTGCGGCCGAGTTTCCAGATCAACTCGACATCAGCATCATAACCGCTCCCTGGATCAGCAGTACGCCGAGCCAGTGTCCGCCGTCGATGAGCGTGACGCTGAAACGCGTGCCCTGCAGCGCATTGCTGGCCGCCAGCGACGTGATGACGAAGCCGACCCAGATCAAAATTGCAGAAATGAGCGCGTTCCGCATCGTGAGGGGGACGCCGCTGCGCGTGACATGAAGCAGGATGCCCGCGAACATCCACGCCATTACAAGCTGTGCCGCGAACGTGACGACGAACTGCATGGGGGTCAGGCCGCCTGCGCGCGCTGTCGCATCTCCGCCATTCGCGGCGCGCAAGCGCTGCTTCGCGAAGATGCCGTACCAGATCCCGCCGAATATGAAGCTCGCGACCGCGGCGATCAGAACGGCCGAGTAGCTGATCCCAGTGACGTGCATGGTTCTCGCTCTTCCCCCCTCAATTCCGGAGCTGCCAGACGGCGGCGCGCTTGATCTCGGCATCCTCGAGCTCGCGCGTCACCGGAACCTCGTACTGCGCGACCGGCACGAAATCGTCGGCCGGAAAATAGCTCCGTCGCGGATCGCCGACCAGCACGAGACTGCCGTCCGCCGCACGCTGCCGGACAAATGCCATGACGCGTTCGGCAAGCGGGCGTTCATAGAACAGATCACCGACGAGGAGGACGTCGCCCGCCGGCGCCGCGCCGCCGAGCCAGTCGTCGGTTGTCGCTGTGATCTCGACGTTGTTGGCAGTCGCGTTGAGCCTCATGGCTGCGACCGCGAGCGCATCGATGTCGGCGGCGATCACCTGTTGCGCGCCGGCCATGGCCGCGGCGATGGCCGAGATTCCGGAACCGGCGCCGATGTCGAGCACGCGCTTTCGCGCGATCTGGCCTCCTTGATCGAGAAGGTAGCGTGCGAGCGCTTGCCCGCCCGCCCATGCAAAGGCCCAGTACGGTGGCGGCAGGCCCATCTCGCCGAGCTCCTCCTCGGTCTTGCGCCAGATCGGCAGGGATTCTTCGGCAAGGTGCAGGTGGATCTCCGGCACCAGAGGTGGCGCCAGCAGTCGCGTATTGTCGAGAATGAAGGCGGTGCGGTCGATCATGGGATGTGTGGCCTTGGGCGCGCGCCTATGATGCTCGAAAAGGAGGGCGCTGAGGCCGGCCTCGTCAAAGGGCTTTGTAGGTAGCCGCTGCCGCCATGGCAACGGAAGAGGGCGGCGAGCTTTGGCGGTACACGACAGCAAGGAACGAGAGAGCCGAATGCCGACGACGACCCGCCCGGTGCTGCGCTTCGCACCGAGCCCGAATGGCCCGCTGCATCTTGGTCATGCGCTCTCCGCGCTTACGGGCTGGGCCATGGCACAGAGGCTCGGTGGACGATTTCTCGTGCGCATCGAGGATATCGACCTGGAGCGTTCGAGTGAGGCGCACATCGAGGGCATATTCCGCGATCTTGCCTGGCTCGGCGTGCCCTGGGAGGAGCCGGTACTGCGCCAGTCGCAGCATCTTGGGCGCTATGCGGCCGCGGCAGCCCGTCTCGCCGATCTTGGTCTGCTCTATCCCTGCTTCGCGAGCCGCCGCGAGATCGCCGAGGCAAGCGCCGCCCAAGGCACGCCGCATGATCCCGATGGCGCGCCGCTCTATCCCGGCCTGCGTCGTACCATGCCGGCGGAAGAGGCCGCGGCACGGCGGCGCGCCGGCGAGCCCTATGTCATGCGCCTCGATATGGGGCGCGCGCTCGTGCTCGCGGCCGAACGGCTCGGCGGCGCGCCGCTCGATTTCACCGAACTCGGCGATGGTGACACATCACGGCGCATACCGTGTGATCCGGTGCGATGGGGCGATGTAGTGATCCAGCGCAAGGACGTGCCGACGAGCTATCATCTCTCCGTGGTCGTCGATGACGCCTGCCAGGGCATCACGCACGTCACGCGCGGGCGCGATCTCTATCCCGCCACCGACATCCACCGCCTTCTTCAGGTGCTGCTCGGCCTGCCGGCGCCGATCTATGCGCACCATCGCCTGATCGTGGACGAAGCTGGCCGCAAGCTCGCCAAGAGTGCGCGCGACACGAGCCTCGCCGAGCTCCGGGCAGCCGGCGCAACGGTGGCCGATATACGCCGGATGATCGGGCTCGCTTGATCCGATCCGGAGAAAATATTTCGCCATTCCGTCTTATGCCGTGCACACATTAACCGTATTTGCTACCTAGGTGGGTGTCGCGACGGGGCAACGCTCGCGCGCCATGGGGCGCCGCGTGTTGGCTTCCGTCGGCCCGACGTCGTCGTACGCCAGCCACGGAAGCGTGCAATCAGCGTTGGAGCGGCTATCCACATCGGCGGGTCCGGCCAGCCTGCAGTCTAGGGACGAACGCAAACAAGGGAGTTCGGCAATGTTCCGCATTGCGAGTGTTGTGGCGCTGCTGTTGGCGTTGATGGTGGCGCCGTCAGAGGCACAACGAGGACCGGGGGGCGGTGATCGCTGGGTATCGTTAGGCGAGCAGAAGGTCGGCTTTCTGGTCGACCGGGACGTGCTGCGGATCAACCAGAACGAGGACTGGTTCCGGCGCGAGGGCCCCTTCAGCGATCTCCGGCTGACGGCTGAGCGCAATGACATTCATCTCATCAGCGTCAGGGTCGTGTATCTCAACGGCTTTGGCGAGGACTTCCGGATCGACCAGCTCCTGCGCAATGGGCAGAGCATCAACATCGATCTGCGCGGTGAGCGGAGCTATCTCCGGCAGATCGAGTTCATCTACCGCTCGCGGCTGAACTTCAAGGGAGAGGCGCGGCTTCGCGTCGACGCGCGGGTCGCGCGCCGCGGACCGCCAGGGCCAGGCCCCGGTCCGGGCCAGCAGGTCGAGTTGCTCGGCACCCAGAAGATCGGCTTTTCCGTCGATCGTGACGTCTTGCGCGTCGGCCGCAGGGAAGGTCGCTTCAGCCGCATTGCGCTCCGTGCGCTCGATAACGACATCGAGATCATGGACATGAAGATCTTCTACGGCGGCCGGAGCGGCCCCCCGGATAGTGTCCAGTTCCGTGGCGTTCTGCGCGCGGGCCAGCGGACACAGCCGATCGATCTCAGGGGCAACGAGCCGCGCGTGATCGAGCGCATCGAGTTTGTGTACCGTGCTCGACCGAACTTCCGTGGCGCCGCGACGCTCGAGGTCTACGGCGTACATTGAGGCGCTGAAACATCGCAAAATGAATGAGGCGGCGCATCGTCGGATGCGCCGCCTTTTCTTTCAGCAGTCCGCGGCTTCTTGCTGTGTCCTGTCGCCATAGCCGCCGCGGGCCTACCCAAACAGAAGGAGGCGAAGCACCCCTTCCCGGCAGCCCGCGGCAAGTAAAGAATCAAGCTGCTACGAATGGCTTCTCGTCGTCCCAGACTTTCATGGGCATGGGCAGGCCTTCCCAGATCGAATCGGGAAGCGGCTTCTCCGGCGTGAGGCCGAGCGTTTCCAGGAGAAGGCGATACTGGCGCACGTGTTGGCCGGAGTGCCACGTCGTGCGCTCGAAGAATTCGTGCTTCGATTGGTCGCCGTAGTACACGTTCGCCTTGTCCTGAAAATTGGTCGTGGCGCTGTTCGCTTTCCACCAGTCGTCGAGGCGGCGCTGCACGCCCTCGCCGTACGCCAGGACTTTGGCCTTGCTGTCCATCTCCGGCGGCGGCACGCGATTGTAGGCGCCTTCCTTCAGCGGCTCGCCATCGACCTCGTGCTCGAGCCAGGCATCGGCGATGTTGAAGATGTGGTAGGCGAGCTGGGCGTAGCTGCGCGGCCGGTTCGGCAGGAGATTGTTGATTTTGTCTTCCGGGAGCTGGCCGAAGAAGCGCCGCGCCGCACCCTGGATCTCGTTCAGGCGGCGCATCAGCTCGGCCGGCGGATGGATCTTTGTACCGCCGTAGGGAATGCCGGCGACGCGAGCGACATCACGCAGGACCTGGCCATTGGCCGAGTCGTTGCCGCGGCGGATGATCGGCACGGTCCGATAGCCGAGCGCGGCGAGTTCCTCCATCGCGCCCTTCTCCTCGAGCACGTTCACCGACGTGAACGGTACGCCGTGGCGCTGGAGAAATTCCTTCATGCGCAGGCAGCTCGTGCAGCCGGGCTGCCAGAAGGCGCGAATCTCGGGGGCGGCATTTTCGGTAGCCATAAGCGTTCTCCCGGTTCATTTGAGTTTGTCCGGACAGTAGCGGCCAAATTGGCTTCGAGGCAAGGCGCGGGAGCCTCTTCACGGCGCATGGCAGATCGTCCCTCGCCATGCGCTTGCCGCCCCCCGTCGCGTCTGCAATGGTGGCTTGAACCGCATACCAAAAGACGGCCGGGAGGAGGCGGGGGCATGGCCTCGAAGGCGGAAAAACTACGCGCGATCCTGAACGAGGATCGCTGCCATATGGTGCCCTGCTGCTGGGATGCGCTCTCGGCCAAGATGATCGGCGAGGCCGGATTTCCATTCACGTTCATGTCGGGGTTTGCGGTTTCGGCGGCGCGGCTCGGGCTGCCGGATACAGGCCTCATTTCTTATGCCGAGATGGCCGGTCAAGTGCGCGACATCTGCGCGGCGACGCCCATCCCGGTCATCGGTGACGGCGATACAGGCTACGGCAATGCGCTCAACGTCGAGCGCACCGTTCGCGGCTATGCGCAGGCTGGCGCGGCGTCCGTGATGATCGAGGATCAGCTCGCGCCCAAGCGCTGCGGTCACACCAAGGGCAAGCTCGTCGTGGATCGTGCGGAAGCGATCGACCGCATCCGCGCCGCCGCGCACGCCCGCGAGGAGGTGCGCCGCTCGGGTGGCGACATCCTGATCCTCGCCCGCACTGACGCGCGCGGCGTCAACGGCCTCGATGACGCCATCTGGCGCGCCAATGCCTTCCGCGATGCCGGAGCCGACATCCTCTTCGTCGAGGCGCCGCAGTCCGAGGCCGAGATGGCGCGCGTGACGAAGGAGGCGCCCGGCATTCACATGGCCAACATGGTGGAAGGCGGCAAGACACCGATCCCGCCCATGGGGCGGCTCCGCGAGTTCGGCTTCAACCTGGCGATCTTTCCGCTGACGCTGTTCTCGGCTTCCATGCGCGCGATCGAGATGAGCCTTGCCGCCATGAAGTCGGAGCGCCATCCGGCTGACCAGCTCATGAGCTTCGACGACTTGAAGCGTACCGTCGGCTTCGATGCCTACTATGATGCCGAAAGCCGCTACGCCGGCGCACGCAAGGATGCTGCCGAATAGACGCCTCCGAATAATAAAAGCCCAGAGATCAATCTCACCCGAGGAAACGCCTGCAATGATCAACTACGACACGCTGTTCCGCGCCAACCTGCCGGCGGCTGCCGTCAAGTACAACGGCTTTCCGAAGTACAACTTCGTCGGCGGTCATAACGATGCCGCGAGCGTACCGGTCGACGACATCGTCGCGGCGGCAAGCAAGGTTTTGAAGCGCGAAGGCGCGACGCTCGCCACGTACGGGCTTCAGAGCGGCCCGCAGGGATATCGCGCGCTGCGGGAATTCCTCGTCAAGAAGCTCGCCCGGTCGGCCGGCATCACCTGCACGGCTGACGACATTCTCATCACGGGGGGCTCGCAGCAGGGGCTCGAGCTCATCAACTCGCTGCTGCTCGACAAGGGTGACACGATCGTTGTCGAGGAGGCGAGCTATGGTGGCTTCCTGTCCCGTGTGCGGCGGTTCGGTGTCGATATGGTTCCGGCACCGCTCGACAATCAGGGCCTCGATATCGAGGCGCTGGGGCGCATCTTCGCCGACCTGAAGAGCAAGGGGATCCGGCCCAAATACCTCTACACGATCCCGACCGTGCAGAATCCGACGGCGAGCATCCTGCCGCTCGAACGGCGCCACGCTCTGATCAAGCTCTGCGAGAGCTACGGCGTGCCGATCCTCGAGGATGAATGCTACTCGGATCTCGTGTGGAACGGCGAGCGGCCACAGGCCATGCGTGGCATCGCAGGTGATGATCGCGTAATCCACGTCGGCTCGTTCTCGAAATCGATCGCGCCGGCGCTGCGCCTTGGCTACATCGTCGCGGGCTGGCCGGTCATGAGCCGAATTCTGCCGCTGAAGACGGACTCCGGAACGGGCGCCATCGAGCAGATGGTGATGGCGGAGTACTGCGAGGCCCACTTCGACGACCATGTGGTGGCGCTGCGCAAGGTGCTGAAGCGGAAGCTCGATGTGCTGACCGAAGCCGTCGGTGCGAACTTCGGCACGGCGGCGGAGTTCGAGTATCCTGAGGGCGGAATCTTCCTCTGGATCAAGTTGCCCGACAGTGTGGACACGGCGAAATTGTTCCAGGCGGCGAGCAAGGAAGGCGTGTCGCTGAATCCTGGAGCGGAGTGGTCCGTCGATCCCGGGCACGGGAAGTCGCGGTTGCGTCTGTGCTTCGCCAATCCCAGCGAAGAGACGATCCGCGAGGGCGTGGCCAAGCTCGCTGAGATCTGCAATCGCGAGTTCGGCGTGCCGACGCGCATCGCGAACGTGGGGCGCTGAGGTCATAGAGGCGTGGGGCGGGGGCGTTCCCCCGCACCCTTATCGGAAGGGACCGCCTTCCCGAACCTTCCGCCCTTAAGACTTGTGCTGCCGCTCGGGGCCTTCCTTATATCAACCCGACCGCCTAGGTGCGGCCGCGGGCAGATAGCCGTGGACAGCCGCAAAATTTCCATGGAACAATTAGGGAACAAATGGTAAAATAGATTAAGGTCGCAATGTCTAACAGAACCGCCGGCATTGCCGGTTGGTCCGACCGGATGGAAGCTCATGAACGAACCTGTCATCCATTGTCCTGCGTGTCGCACCGAGATCAAGCTTACGGAGTCTCTCGCCGCTCCCCTCATCGAGCAGACGCGCCGGCAGTTCGAGCGCGCCTTGGCGGCCAAGGATGCCGAAGTCGCGAAGCGGGAGGCGGCGCTCAAGGCTCAGGAAAGCGCACTTGCTGCAGCCAAGGCATCCATCGATGAGCAAGTCGCAACGAAGGTGAAAGCCGAGCGCGCAGCCATCGCAGCCGAAGAGGCAAAGAAGGCAAAGCTTCTGGCGGCCTCGGATATCGAGCAGAAAGCGAAGCAGCTTGAAGAGCTGCAGGAAGTTCTCAAGCAGCGGGACGCAAAGCTGGCCGATGCGCAAAAGGAGCAAGCAGAGCTTATCCGCAAGCAGCGCGAGCTCGATGATGCCAAGCGCGAGATGGATCTGACGATCGAGAAGAAGGTGCAGGAATCCCTCATCGCCGTGCGCGACAAGGCGAAACAGGAGGTCGAGGCGGCACTCAAGCTCCGCGTTGCAGAGAAGGAGGAGCAGATTTCCTCCATGCAGCGACAGATCGAGGAGCTGAAGCGCAAGGCCGAGCAGGGGTCGCAGCAACTGCAGGGCGAGGTTCAGGAGCTGGAGCTGGAGTCATTGCTGCGCTCGAAGTTTCCACTGGACCTGATAGAGCCAGTGCCGAAGGGCGAGTTCGGTGGCGACGTTCTGCAGCGTGTTCTTGGAGTTTCAGGCCAGCCCTGTGGAACGATACTCTGGGAATCCAAGCGGACGAAAAACTGGAGCGAC
>CAUJKI010000246.1 GCA_963205015.1 Pseudomonadota bacterium | reverse complement strand
CCCAGGTGTCCGCATTCCAGGGCTCGGGCGGCAGCAGGCCGGCCGCCGTCGCACAGAGCGCGCCATCCTCGATGCGCGGCGTCACCGGGCCGTCGACGACCTCGATCCAGGTGCGCACCTCGCCAAGCGTCGCGATATTGCCGCGGATGGCATCCCAGAGCTCAGGCGAGACCTGCAGGTCCAGTGAGGCATGGTGGCCGGCGACCTCCCCCTACGGGAGCAGATGGAGCAGACGCGCATTGAGCGCGCGCAGCTCCGCAATATCGAAGCGACCGGGCGCGCGCGAGAGCTTCGTGAGATCGAGACGCGCGGCCAGCTCATCGAGGCTCGCATAGGGTGCCACCGCTTCCGACGTACCGAGCAGGGCGGCGTGACAGAGGATAGCGAGCGGCTCGAGGCCTTCCTCGCGCAGGCTTTCGATCGAGAGATCACCGAGCCGCTTCGAGAGCGCCTGTCCCTCCGCGCCGATCAGCAGGCTGTGATGTGCGAAGTTGGGCGGCTCGGCGCCGAGGGCCTCGAAGAGCTGGATCTGCACGGCCGAATTCGTGACGTGATCCTCGCCGCGGACAATGTGCGTGATGGCGAAATCGATATCGTCGACGACGCTGGTGAAAGTATAGAGCGGCGTGCCGTCCGCGCGGATCAGGACGGGATCGGAAAGCGAGCCGATATCGACGGTCTGCTCGCCGCGTACGAGATCGTGCCACGTGACGAGCGTCGGCAGCGGCGCGAGGCCGCGCGAAGGATCCGTGTTCTGGAGGAAGAAGCGCCAGTGCGGCTTCTCGCCGTCGGCCACGCGCCGGGCGATCTCGGCGGGTGGGATCTTCAGCGCCGCGCGATCGTAGATCGGCGGCAGGCCGCGCGCGCGCTGGCGGGCGCGGCGACGTTCGAGCTCGTCCTCGCTCTCGAAGCAGGGATAGAGGCGCCCGCTCTGCTTCAGCTTCTCCGCAGCTTCGTCATAGCATGCGAGCCGGTCCGACTGGCGCGCCTCGCGATCCCACACGAGACCAAGCCAGGTAAGGTCCGCGCGGATCGCTTCGGCGAAGGCGTTGGTGGAGCGCGTGCGGTCCGTATCGTCGAGGCGCAGCATGAAGCTGCCGCCATTGTGGCGCGCGAAAAGCCAGTTGAGCACCGCCGTGCGGATATTGCCGATATGCAGGCGCCCGGTCGGGCTCGGCGCGAAGCGGACGGAGACGGTCATGGATGAACCCTTCGCGGGTTATGTCTCGGTTTGGATTTTCGTGGGTGGAAACTGTACTTCAGATGATGCCGTGCTTCCGTAAAAGCGCCTGCTCATCGCCGGACACCCAGCCGAAAACCTTTGGCTCCCCGTCCAGCTTTTGGACGAAGTAGTGAACATCGAAGTCTATCGCTACGTCGTGTTGGCCCTTGTGAGTGTAGATTGCCGTCCAAGCAACATGGGCCACGCAATGATGGTCATCCATGGGGGAGAGGCGGACGTTGCGCATCCGCATTTCCTTCGTCCCTATCGCCCGATAGTACGCGTAGCCTTGGGTCATGACGTGCTTGAGTTGATCGTCGTTCTTTCCGGTTCTCACCCCGGCAGGCGAGGCCGCTATGAACTCGGAAGCATACAGCGCTGCGAGCTCATCCATGTCCATGTCGCCACCGAGAGACTGATTGAAGAAGCTCTCGTATCGCTCGAAGAACTTCCTTACGCTGGTTTCCATCGTCTGCTCACCAAGTGCGGCTATGGACTGTACGAGCGCGAAAGCTGAGACTGAGACACTGCCACTCGGCGGGATCAGTGAAGACTGGTCGGCAAAATCTTGGTGGCGGCTCTTTATCGCCCCTCGATTGGCAAAGGCACGAGATTCATGAAGTCTCGCCGCCGTCGGCGCGCGGCATGACGAGTTGCGGCGCACGTTGGTTCTTTGATGTCGCATCCTGCTTGTCCGACAGCTCCTCGCGGAAGCGGTTGGTGATCGGATAGCGCCGGTCGCGTCCGAAGCTGCGGCTGGAGATTTTCACGCCCGGTGCCGCCTGCCGCCGCTTGTACTCGGCAAGGTAGAGCAGTCGCTCGATGCGCTTGACCGTCTCCTGTGCGTGCCCGCGCGCAATGATCTCGGCGAGCGGCATCTCATGCTCGACGAGACAGCTCAGGATGTCGTCGAGCACGTCATAGGGCGGCAGGCTGTCCTGGTCCGTCTGGTTCTCGCGCAGCTCCGCGCTCGGCGCTTTCGTGAGAATGCGCTCGGGGATCACGATGCCGCCCGGCCCCTTGCCGCCGCGCGGCATGTTGGCATTGCGCCAGGCAGCGAGGCGATAGACCTCCATCTTGTAAAGGTCCTTGATCGGGTTGAAGCCGCCGTTCATGTCGCCATAGATCGTCGCATAGCCGACGGACATCTCGCTCTTGTTGCCGGTCGTCAGCAGCATCGAGCCGTTCTTGTTCGAGATAGCCATCAGCGTTGTGCCGCGCGCGCGACTTTGGATGTTCTCCTCGGTCGTATCCGGCGCGCGATTGCCGAAGACCGGCGCGAGCATCTGATAGAACCCGTCGACCGCCGGTGCGATCGGTACCGTGTCGTAGCGCACGCCGAGCGCCTTAGCGCAGGCAGCGGCATCAGCGAGGCTATCGCTCGAAGTATATCGATAAGGCAGCATCACGCAGTGCACACGGTCGGGGCCGAGCGCATCGACGGCCATTGCGGCGACGAGCGCGCTGTCGATGCCACCGGAGAGGCCGAGCACGACGCTCGGGAAGCGGTTCTTCTCGACGTAATCGCGCAAGCCGAGCACCGAGGCGTGATAACCAGCCGGGTCAGCCTCCTCGATGTGCGCGCGGGGGCCACTCTTGCAGCGCCAGCCGTCGTCCGTTCGCTCCCAGTGTGTGATGACGAGGGCTTCTTCCCAGTCGGGGAGCTGCACGGCAAGGCTCGCGTCGCCATTGAGGACGAAGGAGGCGCCGTCGAAGACCAGCTCGTCCTGGCCGCCGATCTGGTTGAGATAGGCGAGCGGCAGCCCGGTCTCGGTGACGCGCGCGACCGCAATGTTCATGCGGACATCGATCTTCCTCCAGTCGAAGGGCGAGCCATTCGGGACGATGAACAGCTCAGTCCCGCACTCGGCGAGGCATTCGGTGACCTCGTCGGTCCATATGTCCTCACAGATCGGCACGCCGATCTTGACACCGCGAAAATTGATCGGGCCCGGCAGAGGGCCAGCGTCGAAGACGCGCTTCTCGTCGAATACGCCGTAGTTCGGGAGATCGACCTTCAGCCGCACAGCCGCAATCTTGCCTTCGTCCAGCAAGGCGACGGCATTGTAGACCTTGCCGTTCTCGGGCCAGACGGTGCCGACGAGCACGGCCGGGCCGGGACCGAGATCGGTCGCAAGCTTCTCGACCGCGGCGCGGCAGGCGGCGGCGAAGGCCGGCTTGCGCACGAGATCCTCGGGCGGGTAGCCGCACACGTACAACTCCGGCAGGACCAGGAGATCGGCACCCTGGCGGGCGGCGTCGGCGCGTGTTCGGACAAGCTTCGCCACGTTGCCGGCAAGGTCGCCGAGAACGGGATTGAGCTGGGCAAGCGCGATCGAAAGAGAACGGGCAGGTGCGTTCGACATGATCGGAAAATAGAGCGAGCCGGGGCCGGGGTGCAACGCAACTCTTGGCCGCGGCGGCAGCCATGCAGGACCGCTGAGGCCGCGTGCGGGTACTATCGCCCGACTACCATTGCCTCAGGAGGGCAGCGCCAACGATCGCGCCGGCATCTCCGTGCTGAAGGATGATTGCACAGCCATCGGCGCCCGACTGCTTTACTGCATGGTGGGCGATCTTGATGGTCGCGGCCGTGCCATTCCACATGCCCACCGGCATCCACTCGCGCACCACGTTATGGTAGACGCCGATCTTGCCGTGGTTCTCGCCGCGCTTGATCTTGACCTCGATCTCGCGTCGGATCAGTGCGAGCCAGATCGTTGCCTCGGCGGCCTTGGACGGCTCGCGCGCCGCCTCGAGCTCAATCACCAGGTGCTCCTTGCCGCTGCGCAGGCGGACGCCGACCCGTGCCAGATCGATCTTCGGTGTAGTGACGAGGATGGCCTTGTCGATGTCTGCTTCGCTCGAGCCGAGCGCATGTTTGAGGCCGTTCACGATGACTTGCGGCGTGTAGACCCGTCCGTCGCCTCGGGTTGCGGCGTAGGCGCGCTGGCGGGCGGAGAACTTCGGGCTTGCGAGCGTGTCCTTCCAGCCGAGGTAATCCCAGTAATCGACGGGGAACGTCAGCGCGACGACGTCGGGGCGGTCGGCATAGACCTTGAGGAGGGCATCCGCCGTCGGGCAGGATGAGCAGCCTTGGCTGGTAAAGAGCTCGATGACGGTGATGGCGGAAGGGGTCGCCGTGGCAGGCGCTCCCTCGGACTTCGCGGGACTCGCGGCCGATGCGGGCCCTGCCAGCATCGCGCCGGCAAAAGCCAGTGCGATGTACGTTGCCCAATCAGTCAGCGCGCGCATGTTTCCTCGGTTGGCTCTTGCCAGGGACCTCGCGCGACGCGGAGGAAGCGACGCGGAAGCGTAGGTCGGACGATGCCGTCCACGATGCGCTCGGCACGAACGCGCGCTCAGCATCGTGAGCAGAAGTACGCAAGGAATGCTGCGGGGCGGTCCGCCGGGTTAACGACGGCTCGGGGCGCGGAGGCGTTGTCGGCATGGCTTCGGGTATCGCTCTTTGCCGCTTCAATTGCGAGTCACGAATGCTTGACAAAACGGTCCTACCGGCTGCTCCGGGCGCCTGCAAACCGAATGTCTCGATACCGTAACCATTCCGCCCACGATGCGCCACATGGGTGGCGCGCCGAAGCCACATGAGGCGCTGCGAAACACGTCCGCCGGACGTTGGCACCGACTGCTTCTCGGAAGGTTACCGAAGCCGGAAAAGCCGCGGCCTGCCGGTGAGGGCAGGCCGCGTACAATTCGCTATCTCGCAGCCTGAAACGGCCTCGATCAGTGGACGGATGCGCTTTGCTGAGGCGGCACCGCGTTGCTGCTGACCGGTGTCGTCTGCTCCTTCTTCGGCGCATTGCCGCTGCGAACCGGACGCTTCTGCTGCGCGCGCTGCTTGGGCTGCTCTGCGCGACGCGGCCGGGCGGCTTCCTCATCCTGCTCGAACCACGGGAAGGAGAAGCCGAACGAGGCGCCTGATGGGCCCCGGGCGGACGTGCGGTC
>CAUJKI010000245.1 GCA_963205015.1 Pseudomonadota bacterium | reverse complement strand
CGATCGGCTCGGGGTTGGTTACGAGGCCTTGCGCGCGCGCAATCCGCGCCTCGTCTATTGTTCGATCAGTGCCTTCGGACAGCATGGGCCGTACAGCGGGCGCCCCGCTCATGATCTTGCGCTCGAAGCCGAGAGCGGATTGCTGACGGGATCACTCGGCGGTGACGGCAAGCCGGCCATGCCGGCCATTCCGGTGGCGGACGTGCTCGCGGGACTGCAGGGCCTCTCCGCGGTTCTCATGGCGCTGCTGCGCCGGAACGAGACCGGCCTCGGCGACTACATCGACATCAGCATGCATGATGTCACGGTCGGTGCCATGCTGAACATCCTCGGGCCAACGTTCGCCGAGAACCGCCATCCGATCCCCACGCACGAGCGCACGACAGGCGGAGCGGCGTTCTATCGTCCGTACGAGACGCGCGATGGACGCTTTCTCGTCCTCGCCGGTCAGGAGCCGAAATTCATCCACAATCTGCTCGGCGCGCTGGGACGCCCGGATCTCGCGGAGCCGTGCCTGCGCGGCCCCGGACCGCATCAGCAGCCGGTGATGCAGTTTCTCGCCGAGGTATTCCGCAGCAGGACGCTCGCGGAGTGGGATGCCTATCTTACGGGGCTCGACGTCTGCTATGGCCGCGCGAACACGCTGCCCGAGGCCTTCGCGCACGAGAACCTCCAGGCACGCGGCATGGTGCTGCGCGACGACGAGGGCCGCGTGCATGTCGGCCCGCCGATCCACTTCCGTAACGAGCCGGCCTCGCCATCGCTATGCGCACCGCGTCTCGGCGAGCATACCGAGGCCCTGCTCGGCGCATCACGAACAGCTTCAAGGAACTGATCTCATGCAGAGTCACACCGCGGTCGGCGGCCAGCGCTACCGCGAGACCTTCGGCCGCTGCTTCGAGGACTTCGCCGTCGGCGATATCTACGAGCATCGGCCGGGACGGACGATCTCGGAAACCGACAATACGTGGTTCACGCTGCTGACCATGAATACGCATCCGGTGCACTTCGATGCGGCCTATGCGGCGAAGTCGGAGTTCGGCAAGCCTCTGGTGAACAGCTGCCTCACGTTGTCGATGGTGGTCGGCATGAGCGTGAGCGACCTGAGTCAGAGGGCCATTGCCAATCTCGGTTGGAACGACATCAAGCTCACTGCGCCGGTCTTCGTCGGCGATACGATCTATGCGGAGTCGCAGGTGATCGGGAAGCGCGAGTCGGCGTCGCGTCCGGCTCAGGGCATCGTTACGGTGCGCACGATCGGCAAAAAGGCCGATGGCACAGAGTTCATGAGCTTCGAGCGCACCATGCTGGTGCCAAAGCAGGGCCATGACATCGAATATTGACCTGAAGAAGCGGCCCACACGCCAAAGGCGGTCTGCGCCTGCATCGCTCCCGGCGAGCGGTGCGGGGGAGGCGCTTTATCGTCAGATAGTGCAGGTACTGAAGGACGAGATCGTCAAGGGCGTCTATCCGGTGGGATCGCAACTTCCGACCGAAGAGGAGCTTTGCGCGCGCTTCTCGGTCAGTCGCTACACCATCAGAGAGGCGCTCAGGCGGTTGCGCGAGGATCGCCTCGTCACATCGCGGCAGGGCGCCGGCACGACGGTCGTTCCGTTCGATCCTTCGGACGCCGATCTTCACCAGGTGACGTCCATCAACGATCTTGTCACGTTCGCCGTCGGCCTGCGCTTCGATATCGAGAGCATGGAGATGATCACCGCGGATGCTGCCCTCGCCGAGCGGATCGGCGGTGCGGCAGGCGGGCGCTGGCTCGCGGTGCGCGGCTATCGGCAATCCGAGCAGAGTCCGCTGCCCACGTGCCGGGCCGAAGTCTTCGTCGATGGGGAGTTCGCTGCCGTCGGCCGATTGCTGAAGCGCAACCGCGGTCCGATCTTTCAGCTTATCGAGGATCTCTTCGGCCAGCGCGTGGACGAAGTACGCCAGCAGATCTCTGCCAGCATCATTCCGCCGGCAATGGCCCAAGGTCTCAAGGTCGCGCCGAACTCCGTGGCGCTCGAGGTACAGCGGACCTATCGCCTGACCTCGGGAAAAATCGCGCTGGTCGCGATCAACATCCATCCGGCCGAACGCTTCCGCCACACCATGACAATGCGGCGCGTGAAGGGCTAGAGCCCGATCGTTCGAGATGCGCGCGTTCGTGCGCGCATAAGACTCCAAATCAATAACTTTGAGCACGTACGCCGAGCGCGCTGCGGTTCCATCAAAAGCGAACGTGCTCGAGACACCGGGCCTCGCTGGTGCGGCTCCATGTGCAGCGCATCCGTTTCCTCCGCCAACACGCCGACCGGAGTCCAGCGATCCTCACGCGCGGTCTGGCGGGCTAAATTTCAGGCGATCGTATGCTATTTTGTATGCAATTTCCGGTGCGGGCCCTCGAATAAGCTGGCGATGGGAGCCTACGCTCAGATCCGAATAGTCAATCTGGATCAGTCAGTTGCCCCAAAATGGACCGCCAAGTGCAGAGTTGGCACAAAGGTTGCTGTTAACCCTTCGTCAGCGTCTCCGCACACGCAAGAAGGGCATTGCTCATGAAACGTCGTCAGTTCCTGAAGTCATTGTCTGCTGCCGGTGCCGCAACAGCGCTCCCCCTTCCGGCCGTCTGGTCGAGCGCGAACGCGCAGGCGCGCAATGAGACGCTGCTGGTCGTCACCGAATATGCGCCGAACAATTTCGACATTCACGGTGTCGGCACGAACCGGCCGGGCTACGAGGTGACGTGGAACTGCTACGACCGCCTCATGACGCACGGCGAAAAGACGCTGTCCGACGGCACGAAGTCCTACGATCGCGACAAGTTCATGCCGGAGCTCGCCGAGGAATGGCATCTCACGCCAAACAACGTCACCTTCAAGCTGCGCAGGGACGCTAAGTTCCACGACGGCACGCCGATCACCGCAAAGGACGTGAAGTGGTCCTTCGATCGTGCCGTGACGGTGGGTGGCTTCCCGACCTTCCAGATGAAGGCCGGTTCGCTCGAGAAGCCGGAGCAGTTCGTCGCCATTGATGACTACACCTTCCGCGTCGACTTCATCCGCCCCGACAAGCTCACCATGCCCGATCTCGCGGTGATCGTGCCCGGCGTCTACAATTCCGAGCTGATCAAGAAGCATGCGACGGAGAAGGATCCCTGGGGCCTCGAGTACACCAAGGTCAACACCGCGGGCGGCGGCGCCTACAGAGTGACGCGCTGGCAGGCCGGAAGCGAGCTGGTCTACGAGCGCTTCGACGACTGGAAGTCGGGTCCGCTGCCGAAGGTCAAACGTGTCATCTGGCGCACGGTACCTTCTGCGGGCAATCGTCGCGCGCTTGTCGAGCGCGGTGACGCGGACATCTCATTCGATCTGCCGAACAAGGATTTCGCAGAGCTGAAAGCTGCCGGCAAGATTGCCGTCGTCACGAATCTGATCGGCAACGGCATCGGCTACATCGGCATGAACGTGAAGAAGGCGCCCTTCGACAATGTGAAGGTGCGCCAGGCTGTCGCCTACGCGATTCCTTATCAGAAGATCATGGACGCGGTGCTCTTCGGCCTTGCCGGTCCGATGGATGGCGCCAAGCCCGGTTCGCCGCTGCAGACTGCGTGGCCGCAGCCGCACGGCTACAACACCGATATCGCAAAGGCCAAGCAGCTTCTTGCCGAGGCCGGCTATCCGAACGGCTTCGAGACGACGCTGTCGTTCGATCTTGGTTTTGCGGTCATCAACGAGCCGCTCTGCGTGCTCGTACAGGAGAGCCTTGCCCAGGCCGGAATCAAGGTGACGATCAACAAGGTGCCCGGCGCAAACTGGCGCGGCGAGCTTCTCAAGAAGGATATGCCGCTCATCTCGAACTTCTTCTCGGGCTGGCTCGACTACCCGGAGTACTTTTTCTTCTGGTGCTATCACGGCCAGAACGCCGTGTTCAACACGATGAGCTACCAGGACAAGGAGATGGACGCGATGATCGACGCCGCGCGCGTGGCGGCGGCGGCGAACGATACCGTGGCTTACGACAAGAACGTGCAAGGCTTCGTCAAGAAGTCCTTCGACGAGGTGCCGCGCATCCCGCTCTTCCAGCCGACGCTCAGCGTCGCGATGCAGAAGAACATTACGGGTTACCGCTACTGGTTCCACCGGCAGCTCGATTACCGGACGATTGCGAAGACCTGAGAATAAGCACCGGCGACGTCAGGAGGCCTCCGTGCTTCACCTGATACTCAAGCGTTCGGCACTGGCGATCCCGAGCCTCATCGGTGTCGTGATCGTCACCTTTCTGCTGACGCGCGCACTGCCTGGCGATCCGGCGGCGTACTTCGCCGGGCCTGCCGCCAGCAAGGAAGCCATCGAGCAGATCCGCGTCACGCTCGGTCTCGATCAGCCGCTGCTCGTGCAGTTCGGTCGTTACATCGCGGATCTCGCGCGTGGCGACCTCGGCAACTCACTGAGCACCGGCCTGCCGGTCGCAACGGAGATCCGCACGCGGCTGCCGGCCTCCGCCGAGCTGACGCTTCTCGGTCTTCTGGTCTCGATCCTCATTGCGGTGCCGCTCGGCATTTTTGCCGCCACCAACCCCGGCTCCATACTGGATCACACGTGCAGGGTGCTGACCACCGCCGGTGTTTCGCTGCCGGTGTTCTTCACCGGCCTCGTCCTCGTCTACATATTCTACTATCACCTCGGGATCGCGCCGGCGCCGCTCGGACGCCTCGATATCTACTTCAGTCCGCCCTCGCGGATAACGGGCTTCTTCCTGATCGACAGCCTCATCGAGCGCGACGTGGAGGTGTTTCTCGCGAGCCTCAAGCAGCTCATCCTTCCCGCGCTGACGCTCGCGATCTTCTCGCTGGCGCCGATCGCGCGCATGACGCGGGCCTCCATGCTGGCCGTGCTCGGATCGGAGTTCGTGCGCACGGCGAAGGCGAGCGGGCTCTCGCCGGGCACGGTGATCGTTACCTATGCCTTTCGCAACGCCATGCTGCCGGTGGTGACGACGCTCGGCATGGTGTTCTCCTTCCTGCTAGGCGCCAATGTGCTCGTCGAGAAGGTCTTTGCCTGGCCGGGCATCGGCTCCTTTGCCGTCGAGGCGCTCATCGCCTCCGATTTCGCACCCGTACAGGGTTTCGTGCTCACCATGGCGGTGATGTACGTGATCCTGAATCTCCTGATCGATATCCTCTACGGCCTGATTGATCCGCGCGTGAGGATCGAGGCATGAGCGAGGCTTCCATCACGCCTTCCGCTCCGACGCACGGTCTCGCCGCAATCCTGCGCCATGCACGCTACGTGATCGGCGAGAATCGCGTCACCGGCTTCGCCTTCAGCCTCTTCGTGCTGATTTTCCTCGCCGCCCTGATCGGCCCCTATGTGGTGCCCTACGATCCGCTCGCGAGCAACACCACTGCCGCGCTGCAAGCACCATCGGCACAGCACTTGTTCGGCACCGATCAGCTCGGTCGCGATGTCTTCAGCCGGGTGATCGTGGCGACGCGACTCGATTTCGCCATTGCGATTTCATCCGTGGTGCTGGTTTTCCTCATGGGCGGTCTCGCCGGCGTCGCCGCCGGCTTCTTCGGCGGCTGGACGGACCGCATCGTCAGCCGCATTGCCGATACCATCATGGCCTTCCCGCTGTTCGTGCTCGCCATGGGTATCGTCGCTGCGCTCGGCAACACGGTCGAGAACATCGTGCTCGCGACGGCGATCGTGAACTTCCCGCTCTATGCGCGCATTGCCCGCGCCGAAGCCAACGTGCGGCGCGAAGCAGGCTTCGTGCAGGCCGCGCGGCTTTCGGGAAACAGCGAGATGCGCATCCTGCTCGGCCATATCCTGCCGAACATCATGCCCATCATGGTCGTGCAGATGTCGCTGACCATGGGCTATGCGATTCTCAACGCGGCGGGCCTCTCGTTCATTGGCCTCGGCGTGCGGCCGCCGACGCCCGAGTGGGGCATCATGGTTGCAGAAGGCGCCGCGTTCATGGTCTCCGGCGAGTGGTGGATCGCCTTCTTCCCCGGTCTCGGCCTGATGTTGGCCGTCTTCTGTTTCAATCTGCTCGGTGATGGCCTGCGCGACATCATCGATCCGCAGCGGCGGACGTGAGGGCTGATCATGACGGCAGCAACCGCAGCAGCGATCCCGAATGCGCCGGCGGACATTCCTCTGCTTGATGTACGGGACCTGACCGTCGAATTCTCGACCCGGCGCGGTCCGGTGCAGGCCGTTCGTCATATCGACGTCACGGTCGGCAAGGGTGAGACCGTGGCCATCGTCGGCGAATCGGGCTCGGGCAAGTCGGTGACGTCGTACGCGGTCATGCGCATTCTGGATCGCGCTGGGCGCATCGCCGAAGGCAGCATAACTTTCGGCGGCGTGGACATCGGCAAGGCCACCGAGCGGGATATGCGTGATCTCAGGGGCCGCGAGATCTCGATGATCTTCCAGAACCCGCGTGCGGCTCTCAACCCGATCCGCAAGGTCGGTCATCAGATCGAGGATGTGCTGCGTCAGCACGCGCAAGCCGGGTCGGACGACGCCAGGGCGAAGGCGGTCGCGATTCTCGAGCAGGTGCGGATCGCGCGGCCCGACGAACGCTATCACGCCTATCCCTTCGAGCTATCGGGCGGCATGTGCCAGCGTGTCGTGATCGCGCTGGCGCTCGCCTGCCGGCCCCAGCTTCTGATCGCCGATGAGCCGACGACCGGCCTCGACGTGACGACGCAGAAGACCGTCATGGATCTTGTGGTCGATCTGACGCGGGAGCGCGGCATGTCGACGATCCTCATCACGCACGATCTCGGTCTTGCTGCTGCCTATTGCGATCGTGTCGTGGTCATGGAAAAGGGCCGCGTCGTCGAGGCGGCCTACTCGCACGCGATCTTCGCGAACCCACAGCATCCCTATACGCGCAAGCTCGTGCGGGCGACGCCGCGGCTCGGCGTGACGCTGAACGATCTCCTGCCGGAGGAAGACGGTGCCGCGCGCACCGCCGCCCGCGCCGCGAGGGGTGCCGACGGTGCCAGCCCTTCTTCATCGAGCGAGCCGCCGCTCCTGGTGGTCGAGAACCTCATCAAGGAATATCCGCGCAAGGACTTGAATGGCGGCGGTCTTTCAAGCTTGTTCAAGCGAAAGGGCGCCGCCGCGG
>CAUJKI010000244.1 GCA_963205015.1 Pseudomonadota bacterium | reverse complement strand
TGGTCCGGGAGGTCGCCTTCCGCTCCATCCGGGGCGTCGGACTCGTCGGCCTCGCTATGGGTGCTGCCGCTATCCTGCTCTTCTACTGACAGGGACGCGCTCATCCTCCTGCGGTTCCAGTTGGCCAGCGCCTGAGACTGTCCTGCGGAAACACCCACTCGGGGGTGACGAACGACTGGCCCCGCTCCAGGCGATACCATGAGCTGCCATCCGGCGTGTCGCGCCCCTTGAGAACGTGCATGTCCTGCGCCGGCATGAAGCTTTGAATGAGAAGGAAGCGGCGCTCACCCGTCACGGGATGCTCAGCGACATCCGCGACCAGCACGGCGTGTCCTGGAAAGCCGCCCTTGATGATCACATCACCGGCTTCGACCCGACCATCGCTGACGCGGATCAGCTCGCGCTCGAGCGAGTGCGTGCCGGCCCAGGAGAAGACCGTATCCATGTAACGACGGAAGGAGGCATAGCTCGCATCGGCAGCAGCCCGCCTCGCCCATACCAGGCCTCGGCCCTCCGCACGCGGCCGCTCGCCCTCCGCCCAGCGGCTAAATTGCATGGGTTTGCCGCCGCCGGTATCATTGAAGGCAATGCGCCGGGTCTCGCCGCTCGCGAAGTGCCATTCGGCCCTGAGGCGCATCACCGCGTCGGCACACTGCTGGAGATCGCGCGCGCCGGTGTCGATGTCGATCACCGCGGCGTGGACATCCTGGCGTCCCTTCGGCGCGCCTGTGTGGAGGAGGACGGACGTGCCATCGGGCTTCAGCGGCAGGCCGCGCAGCCACGCCGCAAAGCTCCTGTCGGACGCGGGAAGGCGCACGAAGCCCTCCGGCGGCACGAAGCGCCGGTCGAGCCGGTCGTCCGCGGCAGGCATCTCCGCGCGCCAGGCATAGCGTTCGGCCGCCGCCCCACCGGCGCTCATGACCACTACAATCAGCGCAAGGGCCGCCACACCCACATGCCGGACATCTTGCATATGCCTGCCTCTCCGGATTTCCTCCCGATCGTTCCTGACCGGCAACGCGGCCACAACCCTTAGACATATTCGTGACGACAATTGACAGTGTGGCGTCAGGAGCCATTGTCGTCGATCAGAACGGGGCCGGCGAGGAGAACGGGGTGATGTCGTCGCTGCTGACAGCGGCACAGCGGGAAGCATTCGTGCGGCGCGTGCGTATCGAGATGGCCAAGCGCGGCCTCACGCGCACCGCCCTCGCCGAGATCGCCGGCTGCAAGGAGCGCACGCTCGGCAATCTGCTCTCGGGCCAGCCCGTGCGCGATGCAACGGTCGCCGGCATCGCGCGCGGCCTCGCGATCGACCTGGACACGCTGCTCGGCGCGCCGGCCGGCAATGGCGCCGCCTCAGATGACAAGCTCCAGGGCCGCGCCGACGAGAGCTACGGCGGCTACCTGCTCTCGGCCTACGAGGACTATCTCGGTCCCTATCTTGCCTATCGTCGCGTCTTCTCGAGGCGCAGCGCCCTCTATCGCTCGGTCTACGAGCTCGACTGGGACGATGACCTTTCGCGCCTGCGCTTTCTCGAGTTGCAAGGAAGCCCGAACGGCCGCGGTGCCAACGCCTCGACGCAGCACGCGGGCGGGGTCTACATCAGCCCGCATACGGGAATGCTGCAGCTTCTGACGACCTTCCAGGGAGCACTGCGCCTCGTGACACTCAACCGCTTCCAACGCGGCGGCGACAAGCTGCGCGGTGTCATCCTCACCCAGAGCGATCGCGACCGCTTCTATCAGCCGGCCGTATCCGCAATCTTCCTCCATAAGCTGAAGGGTCGTCAGCGCCTTTCCGAGCTCGAACGCCGTATTGGCACAATCGAGGCAGATCATGCGGACTTCGGCACGGCCATGGCCGAAATCGAGGAGATCGAGCGCTCCGCCATCTTCCTCGCGGGACCGGTGGGAGAGAAGTAGCGGGAAGAGGTGATCACCTACTGCTCGCCGACGCGCGTCAGGTGCTCCCTTGCCGCTGCATGGCCCGGCTGGATTTCGAGTGCGGCGCGGTAGTCGCGGATGGCGGCCTGGAGATCGCCTTTGCCTTCGCGCGCCCGTCCGCGCTCGACGAGGGCCTCGGGCGAGCGGCGCAAAATATCGAGCGCCCGGTCTGCATCACTGATTGCCTCGTCGTACGCACCCGTCTCGACATGACTGCGCGCTCTGCGGACATAAGCGTGTCCGCCGCGCGGCTCGACGGCAATGATCCGCGTTAAATCCTGAATCGCCTCGCGGTGATTGCCGAGATCGGCCTGAAGGTCTGCACGCAACGCAAGCGCTGGCCCAAATTGCGGGTTGAGACTAATGGCACGCGAAACGTCATCCAAGGCCCGGTCGCGACGCGGTCCGTCAGCATGATGAAGCCGCGCGCGATTGAAGAATGCGAGCGCATAACTGGGATTGATCTCGATCGCCTTATCGTAGTCCGCAAGTGCGGCCGGATACTCCTTGTTCTGCATCCGCGAGAAGCCGCGGTTATTGTAAAGCGTGGCATCGCTCGGGCGCATCTCGATCGCGCGGCTGTAGTCCTCAATGGCCCGCTCGTAGGAACGCAAGGATTGAAGCGCATAGGCGCGCTGCGCATAGGCGCGCCACTCGTTCGGATCGAGCTCGATCGCGCGCGACAAATCCGTGATCGCGTACCCGAATTCGCGGCCCTGGTTCCGAGCCCAGCCGCGCACCAAATAGGCCTCGGCCGCCTCGGGATGGCGCTTGATGACATCATCGCAGGCGCTGATTGCCCGCCCAAACGGCCGGTCGAGACGGCATGAGGTCGAGCTGAGGTCTGGACGCTGGACGGCGGCGTTGCCCGACTCGTTCGGCGTGGAGGAAGCCGACGGCGCCCCGCGCGCGGCCGTTTCGGTCTCCCCGCGCCTGCCGGACTGCTTGTCGACCTTGCGCCGCATCTCCTCGACGAGATCGCCGGGGCTCAGGCGCTTTGCTTCCGTCTGCACGCCCGGCGCTGGCGACGCAGGCGGTGCCGGAGCGGCAGGCGAGGGCACGGTCGGGACTGTCGGAATGGTGGTCTGCTTGCTCGTCGCTTCCTCGACAATCCGGCGCGCCTGCTCCATGAGCTCGCGCGGGCTCAAGGACTTCGCGCCGGGTTCCGGGGTCGGCACCGCGGGCGCGGGCGGCGGCCTGTCGGGCAGGCTCGGGTGCCTCGGCAGCGTCGTCGATGGCGGAGAGGCTGGCGCCTTGCTCGCTGTTTCACGTGACTTGCGCCGCTGCTCCTCGGCGGCCTTCTCGCGTGCTTCCTGCGCGGCCCGCTGTCGCTCGCTCTCCTTGCGCGCTGCCTCGCCACGTTCGGCTGCTTTGCGCGCCTCGGCTTGGCGGGCAGCCTCGCGCTCGGCGGCTTTTCGGTCTTCCTCCTGGCGCTCTGCTGCTTTGCGCTGAGCTTCTCTGCGTGCCTCGCTCTGTCCCGGCAGTGACCACACGCCGAGCACGTTCGTTGCGGCAAGCATCAGGACGAGCGCAATGGCAATCACGATGAGAAAGCGCGCCGGCGAGGTGCCGCGATCGGCGAGCTCTGCCGTGTTCTGCTCGAGCGTGGATCGTGCGCGACGCACTGGCGAGGTCTTCGCGCTGGAAGACCCGCTCGCAGGGGTCGGGGCATCAGGTCCGGGCCCGTTTTCCGTCATGGCTGCTCACCAAGCCTCGTCAGGTTCTCGCGCGCCGCGGAAAAATTCGGATCGGCATCGAGCGCTCGCCGGTAGTCGGCAACAGCAAGATCGCGATTGCCTTGCCGCTCGTAGGCGACGCCGCGACCGTTGAGCGCGCGGGCCGACCGCGGGTTGAGCTCGATTGCCGTATTGAAATCGGCAATCGCCTTGGCGCGGTCCTTCAGCTCGAGATGGCTGAGAGCGCGGTTCTCGAAAGCCAGCGCATACTTCGGGTTGATCTCGATCGCACGGTCGAGATCCGCGATGGCACCGATATGATCGCCGCTCGCAAGGACGCGCACGCGTGCGCGGTTGTTGTAGGCGAGCAGATAACGGGGGTTGAGTTCAAGTGCCCGGTCGAAGTCCGTCGCGGCGCGGGGATAGTCCTTGATCTCCAGATAGGCGACGCCGCGGTCGTTGTAGAATCCCGCGGCCGCGGGGTTCAGCTCGATGGCCTTGTTGTAGTCGGCGAGCGCGCGATCGAAATCCCTGAGCCGGATATAGGTCAACCCCCGCTGGGCATAGTTGGCCGCTGTCTTCGGCTGCAGCTCGATGGCGCGCTTCAAGTCGGTGAGTGCGCGCTCGGGCTGATTACGCTCGCGCAACGCCCAGGCTCTGACGGCGTAGGCCTCGGCAAAGTCGTTGTGCTTCGCGATGATCGCCGAGCAAGCAGGTACAATGACCGACACGGGCTTCGAGATCTGACAATCGGTTTCAGCGAGATTCGGCGGAGCCGGCACCGGCGGCGGCTTGCCTTCCTCCTTGGCCCTGCGCTGCTCCGCCTCCTCACGGGCGCGGCGCGCGGCCGCATCGTCCGCCGCCTTGCGCTGTGCCTCGCGCTCGCGCGCGAGCCGCTCGGACTGGATACGGTCGGCCTCACGCCGCTCCATGGCAATGCGCTGCTTTTCGATGGCTTCCTTGACGGGTCCCGCCTTCTTGCGTTCGGCTTCGGTGCGCGCATCACGCTGGCCTGGCGACTCCCAGAGTTTGGCGTAGTTCGAGCCGAAGATGATGAGCGCGATCGCCAGCACAACCATCACGATTGCGCGGCCGAGGCGCGCATCGCGGTCGGCCGAAGCGCGGCCCGCTCCACCCAGGCCGCCGGTCGGAACCCTGCGCTGAGGCTGAGCCACGGAAACGCGTGGCTTGGCGATCGGCGGTGTGGCGGAGGCCTTGGGTGTGGTCTCAGGTTTGCCCTGGTCCTTTTGGGCGGCCTGTCCATGCTGAGGTTTGGCCACCAGAGCGCTGGCCGCCTGCACGATATCCCACTTGGATTGCCCCCACTTGGACTGTTTGTGGCTGCCCATGGACCGGTCGCTCTCCGGTGGAATTCGGGCGACACGCCGCCCCGGTGATTCGCGCCCCAACTTGCAAACTGTTGCACCAGGGGCGTACCCCGCGCAATGGTGGTGGAAAGCGGCGGCCGGATGGCAGCGCCGCGCCAGATCGCCGGGGAGGATCACGTCATGCCATCGCTCGATGGACGGGTCGCCATTGTCACGGGCTCGGCCCGCAATATTGGCCGCGCGACGGCGCGGATGCTGGCCGGCGAAGGGGCGTCGGTCGTCATTCACGCGCGCAAGGATAAGGAAGGCGTCGACGAGGCCGTCGCCCTGCTCGCGGGGGAGGGTGCTACGGCCATCGGCCATCTCGCCGACGTCTCGACGGAAGCCGGCGCGCAGAGCCTGATCGAAGCCGCCGTCGCCCGCTTCGGCCGCGTCGACATCCTGGTCAATAACGCCGCCATCCGGCGCAATACGCCGCTCGTCGAGATGTCCTACGCGGACTGGCGCGAGGTCATCGCCAACAGCCTCGACTGCGCCTTCCTGTGCACGCGCTATGCCGCTCCGCACATGATCAAGAGCGGCTGGGGACGGATCGTTAACATCGGCGGCATTTCCATGTTCAAGGGCACGCCCGGCCGCACGCACGTCTCCGCCGCCAAGGCCGGCATGATCGGCATGGCGCGGTCGCTGGCCTCCGAGCTGGCCCCCTACAACATCACGGTGAACGTCGTCGCCCCCGGCGCTATCGACACGGTGCGCAGCGGCGCGGCAGGCGCCCGCCCGAGCGGCACGGCCGCCGTCGCCAATCCCCTGGGTCGGGAAGGACGGCCTGAGGAGATCGCCCACATCGTCACCATGCTGTGCCGGCCGGACGGGGCCTACACGACGGGCCAGACCATCGAGGTCAACGGCGGCGCGCATTATTGAAGCCGAGGGCGCGCGGGTCGCAGTTGAAAGCGCACCCTTCGGCCGCTAAGAGAAGCGCATCATGCTGCTTCGCGCGTCCATGGTCCGCCTCAGGCGAATTCGCGTCCCGGCCGCCTCCGGGCGCCGGGTCAGGGCACGTCTGCCAGTCAGAAGTGCTCGTTAAATCAACGCGTAAGGCCCGCCGGCCGCATCGCGGGCCGGCATCACTGTGATCCGAGACGGAGCGCCCGACGCGGCCGCCTCCCGTCTGTCCGAGCCCCCGAGGCTGACCTCATGACCGATACGAAGACCGACGCACGCGACTGGAGCAAGACGCTCTTCCTGCCGGAAACGGCATTTCCCATGCGGGCAGGGCTCCCTCAGATGGAGCCCAAGATGCTCGAGCGGTGGGCACGGATCCGCCTCTACGACAAGCTGCGTGAAAGCGCCAAGGGCCGCGCCAAGTTCATCCTTCACGACGGCCCGCCCTACGCCAACGGCAACATCCACATCGGCCACGCGCTCAACAAGATCCTGAAGGATCTCGTGACGCGCTCGCAGCAGATGCTTGGACACGACTCGAACTATGTGCCGGGCTGGGACTGCCACGGCCTCCCGATCGAATGGAAGATCGAGGAGGAGTACATGGCCAAGGGCAAGGCCAAGCCGAACCTCAAGGACCCGGCGGCGATGAAGGCGTTCCGCGCCGAGTGCCGCGCCTTTGCCGAGCACTGGCTGAACGTGCAGCGCGAGGAGTTCAAACGCCTCGGCGTCGAGGGTGACTGGGATCATCCCTATACGACGATGACGTTCCCGGCCGAGGCGCAGATCGCGCGCGAGCTCATGAAGTTCGCCGAGACCGGGCAGCTCTATCGCGGCTCGAAGCCGGTCATGTGGTCGGTGGTCGAGAAGACCGCGCTCGCCGAGGCCGAGGTGGAGTACCACGACTATCAGTCGGACATGGTGTGGGTGAAGTTTCCGCTCTTGGACGTACCTCGGAAGCTTTTCCAGACAGCCGACCTCAAAGGCTTTGTGAACGATACTGGACTGCCATCGATAGTCATTTGGACGACCACACCGTGGACACTCCCAGGCAATCGGGCGATCTCATTCAACCGTAGAATCGAGTACTCACTTTATGAAGTGACGGCGGCGCCGGAAGGCAACTGGGCCAAGGTCGGTGACAAACTTGTCTTGGCGGACAACCTCGCGAACGACGTATTCAAGGCTGCGAAGGTCGACGCATTCCAGCGCGTTTGTGGCGTTGATGCACAGTACTTGGCGCAAGCACTGTGTCTCCATCCACTTAACGGCACCATTGCCGGGTATGAATTCCTTGTGCCGCTACTCGACGGCGACCACGTCACCGACGACGCGGGTACGGGCTTCGTGCACACCGCTCCCGGTCACGGCCGCGAGGATTTCGATATCTGGATGGCCAACAAAGCGCGTATCGAAAAGATCGTTTCGGATAGCTACGACCCTGACACTAACGAGACGACCGTCGAAAAAATCGACACCACAATCCCCTACACCGTCGACGAGAACGGCGCCTTCACCAAGGACGCGCCGGGCTTCGAAGGGAAGCGCGTCATCACCGACAAAGGCGAGAAGGGCGACGCCAACCAGGCCGTGATCGACGCGCTCGCGAAGGCCGGGATGCTGCTCGCGCGTGGCCGCCTCAAGCATCAGTATCCGCACTCCTGGCGCTCGAAGAAGCCGGTGATCTTCCGCAATACGCCCCAGTGGTTCATCCACATGGACAAGGACATCCCGTTCCTGGAGAAGCTCTCGCGCGAGCTGCGCGCGAAGTCGGCTTCGGCCAGCGGCGCCGGGCACAATCAGGCCATCCCCAAGACGCTGCGCGAGGTCTCGCTGCAGTCGATCCGCGATACCGAGTGGGTGCCGAAGTCGGGCGAGAACCGCATCACGGGCATGATCGAAGCCAAGCCCGACTGGGTCATCTCTCGTCAGCGCGCCTGGGGCGTGCCGATCACCGTGTTCGTCAAGAAGAGCGACGGCGAGGTACTGGTCGACGCGAAAGTCAACCAGCGCATCTACGACGCCATGTACGCCGAGGGCGCCGATGCGTGGTTCTCGGACGCCGACGGCGCGCGCTTCCTCAAGCCCGACTACGATCCGGCGGACTTCGAGAAGGTCAACGACGTGCTCGATGTCTGGTTCGACTCGGGCAGCACGCACAGCTACGTCCTCAATGACCCGCACTTCCCGAGTCTCACCGGCATCGAACGGCAGGTCGACGGAGGGCGCGATCGCGTGATGTACCTCGAAGGGTCGGACCAGCACCGCGGCTGGTTCCACTCCTCGCTGATCGAGTCGTCGGGCACGCGCGGCCGCGCGCCCTTCGATGTCGTGCTGACGCATGGCTTCTGCCTCGACGAGAAGGGGCAGAAGATGTCGAAGTCGGTCGGCAACGTCACGGCGCCGCAGGATGTCATCAAGACGTCGGGCGCCGACATTCTGCGCCTGTGGGTCGCGGCATCGGATTACTCCGACGACCTGCGCATCGGGCCGGAGATCCTGAAGAACTTCGTCGAGACCTACCGCAAGATGCGCAATACCTTGCGCTGGATGCTCGGCACGCTCGCGCACTACACACCCGAGCAAGAGATCGAGACCGCCGATATGCCGGAGCTGGAGCGCTACATGCTCCATCAGCTTGCGACGCTCGAGCCGCTCGTGCGTCGGGCCTACGCCGAGTACGACTGCAAGCGCGTGGTATCGGCGCTCGCGCAGTTCATGAACACCGAACTTTCGGCCTTCTACTTCGACGTGCGCAAGGACGCCCTCTACTGCGATGCCCCCTCGAGCGGGCGGCGGCGGGCGGCATTGACCTGCGTCGAGCACATTTTCCAGTGCGTGACGACGTGGCTCGCGCCCATACTCGTCTTCACCGCCGAGGAAGCTTGGCTCACGCGCTATCCGAGCGAAGACGGCACGGTGCACATCGAGACGTTCAAGGCCGCGCCTCCTTCCTGGCGCGACGAAGCCCTTGCCCAGAAGTGGGAGCGCGTGCGCCGCGTCCGTTCTGTCGTCACGGGCGCGCTCGAAATCGAGCGGGCGGCAAAGCGCATCGGCTCGAGTCTTGAAGCGGCACCGGTCGTTCACGTGACGAACGGCGATCTCCGTGCCGCGCTTTCGGGCGTCGACCTCGCGGAGATCTGCATCACATCGAGCATCCGCGTTGTCGACAGCCCGGCTGCGGAGGGTGCCTTCACGCTGCCGGAAGTGGCGGGCGTGGCCGTTGTCCCAGCCCGCGCCGAGGGGCGGAAGTGCGCGCGCTCCTGGCGGATCACGGCCGATGTCGGCAGCGATCCGGCCTATCCGGATCTCTCCGCCCGAGATGCCGCCGCAATGCGCGAGCTTGATGCGGCATGAGCGAGATCGAGGACCGCGCGGCGTCCGACGCCGACCTCGGCCGGCGCAGCGGATGGCTCTGGGGTAGCCATGCGCCGCTCGGGCTCGCGTTGCTGCTGCCCTCCCTCCTCATCGACCAGGCGCACAAGTGGTGGATGATCCATGTCTATGACATTGCCGCGCGCCAGCCGGTGCGGATCACCTCGTTCTTCGACCTCGTCTTCGTGAAGAACACGGGTATCAGCTACGGGATGCTGTCCCAGGACGGACACGGCGGGCAGTGGGCGCTCGCCGGCTTCGCCGTGCTGACCTCGCTCGGGCTCTGGATCTGGCTCGTACGCGGTACGATCGGCCCGCTGGTCGTGGCCTCGCTCGGGCTCATCATCGGCGGTGCGCTCGGCAATGCGCTCGACCGGCTGATCCTCGGCGGCGTCGCCGACTTCTTCCACTTCCACGCCTTCGGCTGGAGTTGGTACGTGTTCAACATCGCCGACGTGGCCATTGTTGCTGGCGTCCTGGGGCTGCTGTATGACTCTTTCAGGCCGAATCGCAATGATGCCGCAAAGGGCTCATAGCTAAAGAGCATTCTGCCGTCTGGCGCGCCGGGGGATGGGGCGCCGGCAGGCAAGGACAGGGGTGGCAGGTCATGGCCGGAAGAACCGCACGCATGGGCCGTCGCATCCGGGTGGGACTGGCGACCGTCATTTCGGGTGCCGCACTGCTCGGCGGTTGCGCGGACGGCGTCGAGATCAATAGTCCGCTGCTGGACGCCGTAGGCCTCAGCACATCGGCGCTCACCAAGCAGGAAGAGCCCAAGCTTCAGCCTCGCGCGCCCCTCGTCATGCCGCCGAGCACCCAGCGCCTGCCGGAACCTGGTCAGGCGCCCGCTCCCGCCGCGGCGGCCGCTGCCGATCCGGCTTGGCCCAAGGACAGGGATCAGGAGCGGGTCGTTGCCGCAGCCCAGAAGAAGACCCA